>RXIL01000175.1 GCA_004212085.1 Candidatus Methanolliviera hydrocarbonicum | reverse complement strand
CCCATAGAGCCATCGTGGAGCTGCCACTGAGCAATCCAGCCATTCCGGCTCCGACGGTTCCCATGATCGAAGTCTTGTGGGCACCTCCCCAATGGAGCTCTGCGAGCGTCGGAAACTTCTCATACGTCTCTATCACATAGGTCGCCATCATATTGATTATAACCTTCATTATGTCCCATTTTGTCGGTAGCCTCTTACCTCTTAGATATTTAGTTCCCAATATCGAGAATTCCTCAAGGATATCCTCATTAGCTCCTCCCGAAAGAGCAGATGTAGCTACGGTATTTGAGAATCCAATCCCCCCACTCATGTAGAACCCCAACCACAACGTATTATCGAGCATGGCGGATATCCCACCAACTCCCTCGTTCAGCCTACTTACAATTCTACTTGCCCCTTTATCCCCTTCTTGTTCTATATATTCCACATAAGGTATCATAGGTAGATCTCTTTCAGATTGTATTATATCTGCTGTGAAACCGTCCGGAATACCACCTATCTCGTTTCTCCCTCTCATTCTGCCGGTCCACAGCTTATCGCCCATATGTATGACCCGCGCGTGTTTAAACGCGTATGCCAAATCTGAGATCACATGCTCTCCCGAGAGCTGATATGCCGAGATGAACGCCATCGTATTTTGCATCGCGGCCCATCTTCCAGCAGCTTCTCCATCCGCCATCCGCACCGCCAACGTCGGAACCCTGAAGACCACCCATAGACTATCACCTATTGCCTCCTTCAGCGCCTTTGCCCTGTCCGGGTGGAACAACTCATCGATGTGGATGTAGAATCTCGGATCTAGCCCGTCCATGATCTCATCGCTTCCCGTGATGATCTTCGCCCATGCGTCTTTGACCAGGTACGGATTCACCTCGTTCATGTGCTCCTGCGCCACCGCACCCGCGCCCATCGTGTGTTGTAGAGTTTCCATGTAGAGATTCAACGTCTCTGGGGTCACTTCCCTTCCAACTCTCACCTGTAGCATCCTGTGTGCCAGATCGAGATTCATGATGACGGTCCTCTTGATATCGTCATTCAGCTGCTGAATGGCGGTATTATTCATGTGGTGGCTGTCATCCTGCTCAATTGTTATCCCCCATTTCCCCACGGGCATGGGTTCTAACATCCTCTGGCCGACCGGCAGACCGACGGCCCTGCTGTAGGAGGGCAAACCCCTTTTTATCGCCACCTGCTTTCCAGCATCGACAAATTCTCTTTTTCTATTCGACTGTTTGTAACCACCTCTGTGGTACATCTTCTCGTCCACACCGGATAATGGTTCGGCACCCCATATCTCCCTCATCGTCTGGTAGATCTCTCTCCCTTTCTCAACGTCAATAAATTTCTCAGACGCCCTGTACAGTTCCCGCACATAATCTTTCTCTCTAGAGGACATCGCGGTTTCCTTGGCTCTCTCCGTCTCCATCTTCTTCTTCCTTTCCTCCACAAACCTCTTTAGTTTCTCCTCTTCACTTAATTCTTCTACCATAGATATACCTCTCACATACTTTCATCGATCATCTCGGGGTTGAAACCCGCTATGACCCTCATCTTTGTGGCTCTCGACATCACTTCGAACAATTCGGTTCTAGCTTTGTATGGCTGAGTGTCCCAGCTATACGTTAGACATAACTTCTTACAATCTTCCTCTGAGAATGGAGGTCCGATCGGGACGGGCACATCCAAAACGTTACCCATCTGGTCCTTGATATATACGACCTCCCCCGTATCCCTATCATATATGTATCTCCTCCTCGCATCGAACATCAGCCCGTCCTCATCGAGTCTCAAAGAGTGTCCATGGACCGTTATTCCCTTCAGAGCACTCCTACCCGGGTTAAATATCTCCGTTTCGAGAAGCATTTTTGCCACCTTCTCTAAATCCCTCTCCCTCATCTCCAATATCTCCCTCCCACTATAAACAACGGTGTCCATTCCTCTAAACCTGCTGAAATAGAGCCTCTGCCTACCGAAAGGGGCTATACTGGGAAGATGAAAACTATCGGACATTTGAATGAACCTAATCCTATCCCCCGCCCTCGTCCCCGGCGTTGGAACGACGATATGCTTGATCGGATCATAAGGTTCAATCATCTCTTCAAGGGGAGGATGTACGCTTACGTATGCCGCCCTAACAGCCCTATGGGATAAAATCTGCGTTATATCATCTTCTGCTACAGACCTATNCTTCAATAAGGGCCTACTTTTATCCCAGAGTTTCTTTCTTCTCTCCGATACGACATCTTTACCTGGATAGATATTCGGCACATATTCAGATTTAGGTTTTTCAGCCATTTTTATCCCTTCTTTATCTCTCCTTTTATTTGTTCTGCCGCCTCAGCTACTTTTTTTAGGGGGTCTTGTAGCAAAGGAAACATATCTCTCAACTTGAAAAACGCGGAAGACGTCATCTCCGGCGAGAACAACTGCGTCCCGGAATCAAGACACATACCTGCCACGATAGGCGGTTGTATGAAGCCGGACCCCCTCAAAATAACGTGATCGAAGGTATACGCCCCGGGACCAGCCCCACCGTAGATAGAGTGCGTATAAAAAGCGAAACCTATACCCGCTCCCTCCATCCTTCCCCCATCAGGATCTGCTAGTCCACCCGTCTCAAGTGCGAATCCATCATTTATATATCCTAGTACAGTAGCGGCCGCCTGTCCAGATCTCATCGCCCCACAATTGACGATCGCGGCGGCTGTGGTTCCAGCCAATTCGTATGCATTCCAGAGCGGAAAATCATTGGTCGTATAAATTTTATATCCAGAAGCGAGTTTATTTTTAACCTTTATGACCCCATCTTCGACGGCTCTTATTATCGTAGAATATACGACGTCCGTTATCGTTCCCTCCCTGTTCTCCTTAACGAGGTCTAAGACCAAATTATTGGCATTAAAACCTTCATAGGCATACCCAAGCAGGTTGTATCTCTCATACCAACCCACCGCGTTACCCATCTCCCACTGTGCCGCCCCTTCTAAGATGCTTGCCAACGCGAGCCCGTCCATCGTTCGCTTGTTAACCATCGCCACGATGTGATTAACGGTTATTCCGCTGTATTCGGCCCCCAAACCATCGACCACATTCGATGGCTTCAAGAACCCCGATACCGGCGCTCCCGGTGAAAACGTGATAGACTGGGGATATCTTCCAAAAACAACGGCCTTCAACATATTGCACCCATCCAGGTCTGTATTTGGGTTTATGTTAAATACCTCCGCGATCGCCTGGCATAGGGCAACCATCGTCCATGTATAGACCGGATCCCTGCTGGCAGATACCTCCATTACCTCTTTTGGTATTTTGACGACGATGGTATCTGCCATTACTGTCACAGAATCTTCCCCATCTCCAAATTTCCCCACTTTATCCCTTATTCTATCGGCGATCTCTTCCGCATGTTCTACGATGGGAAGATCTCTACCATACCAGGGCATCTTACATTCGTCCTGCCCCAATACCGTCTCCCATCCTCCCTTTCCCTCTTTCAGACAACTCTGCAATTTAGACAGATTGATAAAAGCTGTTCTTTTGAACAGATCCAGAACATCTTTCATATATGGGTTGCAAAACGGTGAAAGCGCCTCTATCGGCACGTTCTCCGTCATACACTGAGAAGTGTCGTTATATAAACTAACTTTGTCTTCATACTTCATTTTCATGTATCATTGTATGTTATTTCCAATATTTAAAATTATCGATCAAGAGGGGCTGTCAACTTGGGGGATAAAGAAATCCCCTTCTGAAATCTTTATTTCTTATTTCATCACAATCCTCCCGTGGTGCGGATTATTTACCACAGGGAGATGATATTCCCTTTACAAATTTTCTTTCCCTATCCTTTAAGATTGGATCCAGACATTGCTGGATCTCAATCTCATCTGAGCCCAATATGTTCACCTCTCCAAAACATTTTAATATCGCTTCTCCATTTTTGCACAAGTCATCCCATCCCTCGCATTTAATTAGGGATGGGATGACTTAAAAATTAAATTTACGACTTCCTCCAAAGAACTGATGGTTTTAAATATTACAACCAGAAATCTTTATCCCCATTCAACACAGCAGATATGAATGGAAAAATTTATATGATAGATAATATTACCATTAAAACATGGCAGAAGAGATGAAGGAAAGTTGGTGGAAGGAGAAGGCGTGGATAACGCAATACCATTTCAAGGAGGAGGAGCCCACGGCATTTGATCTACTGGGAGCATTTGTATGTAATGTAGTATTGAGATCTCCAGAGGCGGTAATTACGGCAGGTAATCTACCCCCGAGGGTAATCCACTTCTTCATAAACCATCCGAAGCGTGGAAGGGAAAATGTTGTGCTGATGTTGACCCCG
>RXIL01000123.1 GCA_004212085.1 Candidatus Methanolliviera hydrocarbonicum | reverse complement strand
CGATGCTTCTATATACTGTACCTTGATTTCATACGGTTGTGATGATGTTGGCGTAGAGTCGTCATGAGAGCGGTCGCAGGCAACAGAAGTGGCTATCGTACAACTCAATAAGACGCAGACGAGAACGGCTAGGAACCTATATTTCATAACATTCTTTAAATGGCGTTTCCAATATTTATAAATTTCTGTCAGTCCCAGATTGAAGACTATCCCAACCGAATGAGAATCTTATGAAAGCCGACATGAAAACCCTATCCAGTCATGTAAGAATGCCAAGCGGCCTCTTCATATTTTATTCCCTTTTATATTGTATCCCTCATTTAACCTATCTAAGACGTTTTCAACGATCGCTTTGGACATTCCAATGTAATTTTTGGGATCTAATATCTCATCGATCTCTCCTTCTTTGAAATATTTTTTTACCGTATCATCTCTCAAGAGGATATCTTTTGGTTTTTCTCTGGTTCTATAAACTTCCATAGCCATTATTCTCAATATCTCATGCGCTTTCTGCCTTCCGATGCCTCTCTTTGCAAGTTCTATCATCATCGCTTCGGAGAGATTTAAACCATCCAACAGATACAAATTCTCCTCTATCTTTTTATCGTCAAATTCGATGCCTTTTAGTATCTTTGTCGTCAATCTTATTATATGATCCGTGAGGATGGACGCCTCCGGCAAAATTACTCTCTCACAAGAAGAATTCGTCAAATCCCTCTCATCCCATAGCGTATTGTTCATAAGAGCAGGTTCTATGTATGATCTTATGATCCTCGCAAGACCGCACACCTGCTCCGCTTTTATAGGATTTCTCTTTTGGGGCATCGTCGAAGATCCAACCTGCTTTTCACCGAATCTTTCTCTGATCTCTCCAATCTCAGTTCTCTGAAGCGTCCTCAGTTCTATGCAGATCTTATCCAGCGTTGTAGCGACGTTCGCGAGCCAGAAGAAATATTCGGCATATATGTCTCTCTGTATCACCTGATTTGAAATTTCTGCCGCCTTCAAACCGAGCTTTTCCATCACGAGTTCCTGCAACTCCATCCCCTTTGAGCCGAAGCTTGCCATCGTTCCAACGGCACCAGAGAGCTTTCCGACGAGGATCCTTCCCTTCATCTCCCCCATCCTATTTAGATGTCTCCCGATCTCAGCTGCCCAAATTGCGAATTTCATACCGTACGTGGTTGGAATTGCCATCTGACCATGAGTTCTCCCCGCACAGACTTTATTCTTATTCTTCTCGGCAAGATCTATCAGAACTGTTAGAAGCCCCATCAAACGGCCCTCAAGTATCTCTATCGTCTCCTTTATCTGTAGTGCATGAGCAGTATCTATCATATCGTTCGATGTGGCTCCAAAGTGAACCCACCTTCCAGCGTCTCCACAACTTTCCGATAGAGCGGTTACCACTGCCATTATATCGTGTCCTATCTCTTCTTCGATCTCTTTCACCCGTTTTAAGGATATTTCTCCCGCTTTTGCTTCTATCGTCGAAGCGGCATCCTTAGGAATCATTCCAAGTTCACCTTCCGCCGTCGCCAACATGGACTCGACCTCTAAAAGTTTTTTTAGCCCGTTCTCCTCTTCCCAAATATTTTTCATCTCTTCTGTTCCATATCTAAACTCGATCGGATGTATTGTCATTAAATTAAAAACCCCCGGAAGAGATAAATATAAGAGATAGTTAAAATTATTTCCCATTCGGATGGAGAGAGTGGATAAGATAGATCTTCTAAAGAGGAATGTGGTGGAGATAGTAAAAGAAGAAGAACTCATACAATTATTGGAGGAGAAGAAGACTCCAACCGTTTATACAGGGTATGAGCCCAGCGGGAAGATACATCTGGGTCACCTACTCACGATAAATAAGTTGATTGACTTCAAAGATGCTGGTTTTAAGGTGATAGTTCTTTTAGCGGATTTAAATGCTTATCTAAACGAAAAAGGCTCCTTAGACGAAATAGAAGAAATAGCGAAGATGAACAAAAGATATTTTGAAGCCTTCGGTCTCAAAGCGGAATACGTATTCGGCAGTGATTTTCAGCTGGATCCAGAATACACGAAGAATGTATTGAGGTTGTCGAGAAATACGACTCTCAAGAGGGCGAGGAGAAGTATGGATGAGGTGGGACGGAACATGGAATCTCCGAGGGTTTCTCAAATGATCTATCCACTGATGCAGGTGATGGATATAGCCGAATTAGGGGTGGATGTCGCAATGGGGGGGACAGATCAGAGAAAGATACACATGCTCGCCAGAGAGGAATCAGAAAGTTTGGGATTCAAGAAGCCTATATGTGTGCATATGCCGATAATCGTCGGTTTAGATGGGGAGAAGATGTCCAGCTCAAAGAACAATTTCATCGCGATGGATGACTCATCGGAGGATATTTATAGAAAGATAACATCTTCTTTCTGTCCACCGAGAGAGATAGAAGGAAATCCGATCATACATCTGTGTAGATACCACATATTCCAGAGATATGAAAGATTATCGATAGAGCGGGCGGAAAAATATGGCGGGAATCTGGAGTATTCCAGCTGTAAGAGATTAGAAGAAGACTATCTAAACGGAAAGATCCATCCGATGGATCTGAAGAAAAATGCTGCAAGATATGTGGATGAGATACTCTCTCCGATCAGGCAGGTAATATAAGTATAAAAACTAAAAAAATAAAAATTTTAAAGTAAAGAGGTGTTACGCTGTATAATAAAAAAAAGAATGTAAGAAAAAAGAAAAAAGGTGGCTCTGGTGTGGAGGTAATAAGGGTTTATATACCAAAAGCATCCAAAAGGGAGGTTTTTGGGACTATAGAACAACGTTTGGGATCAAATCATCTTAGANTCAGGTGCGCGGACGGCAAAACTAGGATGTGCAGAATACCGGGAAGGGTGAAAGGCGGTAGATGGATAAGGGAAGGTGATGTCGTGGTCGTAACCCCGTGGGAAATCCAGGATGCAAAGGGGGATTTGACGTGGAGATACACCAAGCCCCAGGAATCCTGGCTCAGAAAGAACAGGTATATATGAGCCCTAATTATGGATATAAAGAATAGAGAGATAGACGAAAAACTCGCTCGCCTAAGGATAAGAGATAAGGATTCTGATTCTCGTAAGATATGGGGAGACGTACTGGATGAAAGAACAATTTTAACTCTCTATAGGCTGTTAAAACGTGGTTTCATCGAAGCCATCGGTGGAGCAATTTCCACAGGGAAGGAGGCAACCGTCTTTTATGGACTGGGAGAAGATGCTAGAGAAATTGCCATAAAGATCTATAGGATCGAAACGAGTGATTTTAGAGAGATGGAGCCGTATTTGGCAGGGGATCCCAGATTTGATAATATAAAAAGATCGAGAAGTGGGATCATATATACTTGGACGCAGAAAGAGTATAAAAATTTGAAGAGAGCTTCAAATGCCGGGGTCAGGGTGCCAGAACCGATAACATCTATGAACAACGTTCTGCTGATGGAGTTTATAGGTGAAGAAGAGGTGCCGGCACCACATATCAAGGATGTGGATATGGCTTTGGAAGAGACGTTTGAAAAGATCATAGTTAATCTCAGGAAGCTCTACACGGGTGCGAGAATCGTCCACGCAGATCTGAGTGAGTACAATATTCTATATCATCATCAACCGATTTTGATCGATATGGGGCAATCCGTCACGATATCGCACCCAAACGCTACCAGCTTTCTTTGGAGAGATATTAAAAATTTGAGCAAATTTTTTGAGAGGAGGGGATTGGAGGATCTGAACGAGAAAGATCTATTCAATCGAATAACGGGAGGTTTATGATGGAAGAATCCATGGAAACTCATGTTAAGATTCCTTTGGAGAGAGTTGGCATTGTTATAGGAAAAAACGGGGAAGTTAAGAAGCTGATAGAGGAGATGGGAGGAGTTGAGTTAAAGATAGATGGAGAGGAGGGAGATGTCCTAATAAAGTATGAGTCGGGGGATCTCAATTTTTTGAAGGTAAAAGATGTTTTGTATGCTATAGGAAGGGGGTTTAGCCCTGAAAGGGCAATCAAGCTCTTTGAAGACGATATGTTGATGTGTGACACGATCACGCTTATGAAGATGACAAAACATGATATGCAGAGGATAAAGGGAAGGATCATCGGGAGAGATGGAAAGATGAGGGAATACATGGAAAATGTAACCGGAACGATGATCTCCGTCTATGGAAAGACAATATCCACAATAGGATACTCAGAAGAGATAAATTCTGTTGAAAAGGCGATAGAGATGTTGATAGATGGATCCCCCCACGAGACGGTTTATAGATACCTTGATAAAGAAAAGATCAAGTTGAGAAGAACGGATATGCATGGAAGTTAAATTTAAAGAAGAGAGGGATAAATTAGTAAGACATCTAAAGAAGATAGGTTATATAAAGAGCGAACGCGTGGAAGATGCGATGCTCAATGT
>RXIL01000042.1 GCA_004212085.1 Candidatus Methanolliviera hydrocarbonicum | reverse complement strand
ATTCTGCCAAGATTCTCGAGGAGAAGGTTTATATTATCAGCGATCTCGCCCATCGCGTCCTCTTGCTCCTTTTTTAATCTAACGGAGATGTATCCCTCTGAAGCTTTCTTCATCGCCTCTTTTATCTTTTCTGCCTCTCGCTGGAGGTACTTGCTGTTCTCTATTATCTGTGCTTCTTTCTCCTTTAATTCTGTTATATCTCTAAAGTTGAGGGTCACTCCGATCGGCTTTCCATCCTCATCTCTCCTCACCGTTGTATCGGCTAGAACGGGTATCCTCTTCCTTTCTTTAGATCTTATGGTCAATTCAAAATTAGTTACGAACCCTTCTTCTATGGTCTTCTTTAATAGCTTTTTAGCTTTTGGTCTATCTTCTTCCACCAATACCAGATTAGACGGCTTTCCTATCAACTCTTCTCTGGATAGGCCAGTTATCCGTTCCAGAGCTGGATTAGAATCAACCCTGATGCCATCCATATCAACAACGCACAAAGGATCTGGCATGGAAGAGAGAAGATCGGTGGTGTATGCCTTCTCTTTCTCTATCTCTTTCTCTTTCTCCTTCAGTTCTGTTATATCCGTATACGTCATCAATACCCTCTTCTCATTGGTCGATATGTCCTCGTATGGCAAAGCCCCGACGATGAACGTGAGCCTGCCATTCGGGGTATCCACGACGTTCATTCCCTTGGCTCTCCCCCCTCTTTCCATCGCCTCTTTTATATTGACCCCCTCTACCGTCTCTACGACCTTGAAATCTTTCCTGAGGTTTTTAGACACCATATCGCCCCTCGAATATCCGGTGAGATCTAAATAAGTCTCATTCACATCCAATACATCCAGATCTTCGTTCACGATCGCCATCGGCACGGGATTTTCTTCTATGATCTTTGAGAGCACCTTCTCCGAATTTTTTATCTCTTCCACCAGCGTGTTTATATCTCCCATCGTCTCGTTCACGTCCTCTGCCATCACCTTAAGATCTCCAGTTATGCCGGTCAGATCGACTTTTTCCGTGTAATTTTCATTTGATGCAGCATCCAGGACGCGTGAGATCTCGGAAGTCGCCCTCTTCGTTTCGGTCACGTCCCTTAATAAGAAAGCTCCGGCAATAACGTTCCCTTCCGCATCCTTTATCTCTGATTGGGTTGCAGAAACTGTTATCTTTTCTCCACTCTTTCTTACAAATGGCATATCTACTGAGTGCACCGTTTCCCCAGAAAGCACACGCATCCACATATCTTCGAGTATCTCCTTCCCTTCGTCGGTCATTGCTGGGTGTTTCAGCGTATTTATGCCCAAAGATTCATCCGCTTTATAACCTATGATCCTCTCGGCCGCCGGATTAATTCTGACAATCTTTCCGCGATCATCGCCGATGATGAGTCCTTCTCCAATTCTATCTATTACATGATCATTAAACGCCTTCTCGTCCGCCAATTCTCTCTCTTTCTCTTTTAATTCACTTATATCGGTCGCAGTTCCAATATAGCCAAGAAGATTTCCCTCTTCATCCTTGATCGGTGTCCTGTTTATGATGATCGGAAATTCCGTTCCGTCCCCTCTGATCGCTGTGACCTCGCAGGATGAGAATCCGGTCTCTTTACAGACCTCAACGCTCTCCTCCACCTTCGCTACGTCCTCTTCCCGATATATCTCCTCCGGTCGAATGGTCAATAGATCTTCCCCCGTTCTCCCAAAAACTTTCTCCCTCGCGAGATTTACATCTTTTCTATCGCCCTCCGGCGTGTATAGGGTTGCGGAAATGGGCAGAGACTTGAATAAGCTCTCAGCAAATTCTTCCTCTTTTTTTAATTCTTCTTCTCTCTCCTTCAATTCAGATAACTCAGATATATCTTGAGCGGTTGCGATTATATTTATCACATCTCCTTTTCTATCTTTTATGGCTGTGAGGTTCATTATAACAGGTGCTTTCGTTCCATCTCCTTTAACAACCATGGCTTCACAAGAAGCAAATCCAGTCCTCTTGCAATCTTCTAAAGCCTCTCTTATCTTTGGAATATCTTCTCTCACATAAAGCTCTTCCAATTTGGCGCCTATATATTCCTCCTTGCCTCTCTTGAAGTAATTCTCGCATGCCAAATTTGCATCTATCCTCATTCCTTCAGGAGTCATTAAACTGGCCGGAATTGGAAGATTTCTGAATAAAAGCCGTCGTTCAAGTGCGATCTCCTGTGCCGTTCCGATCACGTTGATTATACTGCCATCCTCGTCTCTTATCGGCGAAAAATTTAGTATCGCTCTTTTGCCATCTATGAGGGTCGCCTCACACGTCGAAAATCCGGTTCTCTTCGCCTCTTCGAACGCTTCTCTCACCTCGTCGCTCTCCTCGTAAAGATCTTCCAACAAAACTTCACCCAACTCTTCATTAGATCTGCCAAAAAAGTCTTCACATCTACTATTTGCACTTATTATCTTCCCATCGAGTGTCGTTATCGACATCGGTGTGGGAACGGAGTCCAATAATCTGCCCGCAAACGCCCTCTCCTTCTCCAAATCTTTTCTACATTTCTCTAAATTATCTTCGTTTACGTTCATTTTTATCTCCTATCTTTTTATATCTATTCCACCTATTATAGTGACCTATCTTACTAAATGTCCCTATCTTTATGCATTGGTATCTTTTATTATACCTCTATATAAAAGATAAAGGTGATGCCTTATAGATTTTCCCCTCCCTATTCTGGCTCTGGCAGTGTGAAGCAGAATGTGGATCCCTCTCCCTCATCACCCTCAGATTCTATCCAGATTCGACCACCGTGTACCTCAACTATCCTTTTCACGATTGCGAGTCCTGCACCACTTCCTCCACTATTCTTATCCATCTTGTAGAATAATTGAAAGACCTTCTCGTGCTGATCCGGTGGAATGCCAATCCCGTTGTCGCGGATGAAGAAGACATTCTCCTCACTTCGATAACCTATCTCGATCTTTGGATGAACTTGACTGCCCATATACTTGATACCGTTTCCGATGAGATTTGTAAGCACCTCGACGATCCTCTTCTTATCCACGTGAACGATCTTATCTTTTTTCGATANAGAATCNTCTAAAGAGATCTCGATATCCTTCTCTTTANAGCCTATCTCTCCGGAGATCTGATCCAAAGCATTTTTAACGATATCTTTGAAGGAGACGTCTTCCGGTGGATTCGTTATTCTTCCTATTCTGGAAAGTTCGAGCGTATATCTCAAGAGTTGATCCATCTTCTCGATGCCGTCTTTTATCTGCTCGAGATCGGTCTCTATATCTTCTCTCTTATTGTTTTCGATATCTCTCTTGAGCATACCTGCAAAGCCGCTTATCGTGATTAATGGAGATCGAAGGTCGTGGGAAACCGTGTAAACAAATCTCTCCATCTCGGCGTTCTTCGCTTTCAGTTCATCCTCTCGCTCTTTCAACTCGGTTATATCTCTGAGATTGACGATCGCTCCGATTGCATTACCATCTGCATCTCTTCTCACGCGGGCGTGGGCAGATATGGGAATTTTTCTTCCATCCTTTGTCAGGATCGTTCGCTCAAGGTGGCTCGCGTGCCCCGTTTTTATCACCTCTTTCAGCGCTCTCTCACATTCAGCCCGCCCCTCCTCCACAAATACCATATTTGCCGGCTTTCCGATCAATTCTTCCCTGGATAAACCCGTCATCTCCTCCATGGCAGGATTACAGTCGATTCTGATGCCGTTAAGATCGATGATATATAAAGGATCGGGCATCGTAGCAAAGATATCGGAGATGTATTCCTCTTCAGCTTTCAGTTCTCTTTCCTTCTCTCTTATCTCAGTTACATTTCTGAGCAGGATAATACCTCCAACGATTTTCCCCTCTTTATACTGCAACATCGATACCGTGACGGATCCCACCATCTCTTCGCCATTTTTCTTAATAAACGGCATCTCGACGTTCCTTACGATCTCTCCGGATGATATATTCTTAGTTATCATCTTAGCCGCTTCTTTTCCTTCACGCGTCATCACCGGTAGATCCCCAATGAACTTGCCCAAGAATTTGTCTGCTTTATAACCGGTGATCTCTATGGCCGGATTGACCCTCTTGATCCTCAGACGCTCGTCGCACGCGATGAGTACATCTGCCATACCATCTATTACATGATCATCAAACGCCTTCTCGTCCGCCAATTCTTCGATATTTTTTGACGTGACCTCGATCATCTCGTTCATCTTCCCGCCGATCTCACGATATTCTTTAGAGATCGAACCTAAATCGACTCTCGTGGTCAAATCTCCCTTCAATACGCTCTCTAATACCTTATTGAGCACAAATATACTCCTAATTGCCACTTCTGCCATTCGACATCACCTCATGATGAAGGTTTAATTCTTCATCGCTTCCATAAATCTCTCTTTTATCTCCAAAGGTTTCATCGGAACGTTTAAAACATTCCTGTTTCCAGGTTTCAAGATGACA
>RXIL01000138.1 GCA_004212085.1 Candidatus Methanolliviera hydrocarbonicum | reverse complement strand
TTGGATCTCGATGGGATATATGTATGCACGACGAAGGATACGCCGCTTACCGAGAGACTCGTCTCCCGCACGTATGAAGGAGAGAAAGTGAAGGTGATAAATACCGCTGGTTTGGGTTATATTGAAGATATGAGAGAATGCGCAAAGAGGGCAGGTTTGAAAGAACCGTTCATTTATATATCTGCGGATCTGCCCCTGATCAATTCTCGGATGATAAATTACATCATCTCATTCTATGAATCAAGAGAGGAAGATGCCCTATCGGTCTTTTTGAAGAGAGAAGTTTATGAGAGATATGATATAGNNNCCGAGATGGTTCTTCATTATAAGGGTGAGGAGATCGTTCCAGTGGGCATAAATATAATAGAGGGGGGACGTATTGAAGAAGAGCAGGAAGAATGTAAACTCGTACTTGATATTCCAGAACTCGCATTTAATATCAATCGTATCGCGGATTATGAGCGATTGATAGATTTTTTAAAGGATGATCTTTATGTGTGGGGAGATGTTGAGGGGGTAAGATAATGGAAAAGACCATAGGAATATATATCATACATGCGCATGGTGAGGATAAAACGAAAAATATAGCGTTAAAAGTGCTCAAAAATCTTCGATTTTTGGCATACTCAAATCGGAGATTTGCGACTACTTTGAGGCGGTTTGAGGACGATAAAATATTTCAATCCGGCTCGATACAATCTGTTTTCCCAGCCGATAGCGTGGGAGGGGAGGAAGCGATCTCTAAGCTTATCGATCAAACGGAGAATCTCTTCCGAAAGAAGGTGATAGATCTGAAGACGTTCGTGGAAGAAGAGGTGAATGTATCTGGCTCGATGCAGGAGCACGTTATTCCCAAATCACGTCTTCGAGAACTTGCAAACGCGGTTGCGTCAGTTGTAGCATCAGATTTTTATTTATTCTCAGGTATTATCCCTGTTGGTCGTAAGAGCGACGTAGAGTGCCTCCCAGAGTCATGGATGGCCCTTGCAAGAGTTGGGTATTGATTAGATTTTTTGGCATGCTGGCGGAAACGAGAACAGATGGAACCAATCCCACTGGTAGAAATTACAAAAACTGAAGATGGAGAGGCAAGAGAACATCTCCTCGATCTGCGCGTAAAAGATGCAATCGTTTCCATCGATTATACTCCAAAGCTGTTCATAAATCAACTTAAGAGGTTATGCTCGACCTCGTTATCTCTCCAACGATATTCTTCTGCATCAAACTTCTGACCTCTTCCAGATCGTCTGTCTGACCTAAAACCCACATCAGCTTTGTCAAGGCGGTCTCAGGAAGCATGTCTTCCCCTTCTATTACTCCTGCTTTTAGCATCTCCCTTCCAGTTCCATATACACGGTCGCAGACCCTCCCATAGATGCACTGTGATGTGATCACGATCGGGATATCCGCCTTCAGCTGTGGGATCCATTCCGAGGAGACATGCCCAAGCCCTGTTCCCTCTATAACCAGACCTTTGTATCCGTCATCCACGTAAAAATCTATAATATTAGGATCCGCCCCAGGATAAAACTTTATGAGGGCACATCTCTCCTCCAATTTATCATATAATCTTAATTCTTCCTCTCCTCTCCTCTTATGTGGCTGAAACTCTTCTATCTCTAACCCCGGGTAGATTACCCGCCCAAGTGGACTGGAATTTACCGAATGGAAGGCATCCCTCCTCGAAGTGTGCATCTTTCTTACTTTGGTTCCCCCATGGATCAAACAGAAATCGTCCGATGTGCTTCCGTGCATCACGACGGAAACTTCTGAGATATCGCTCGTTGCAACCCTTGCGGCACATATAGCATTCACATAACTATCGCTGCTCGGCCGATCGGAGCTTCGCTGACTTCCCACGAGAACGACTGGGACAGGTGTTCTCAGCATGAAGGAGAGTGAAGAAGAGGTGAATCCCATCGTGTCAGTTCCGTGCGTTATGATGACACCATAACTCCCTTTTTTTATCTTATCATACGTCAGTCTTGCCAGTTTTATCCAGTGTTTTGGCGACATGTTCTCGCTCAATATATTAAATGGGATCTCGGAGTCGTAGGTGGCAATATCAGAAAGTTCAGGTATCGCCCTCATTATATCTTCCGCCTTAAATTGGCTCGTTACAGCGCCAGTTCTGTAATCGACCCTACTTGCTATCGTTCCTCCCGTTGAGATGATTGAGACCTTTGGCAAACTTTTTTTTACCAGATCTCTCTTTGTTTTTTCACTCTCCCTCTCACCTAAAGATCTTTTAGGTTTAGAGATTGAAAATTTCTCATCACCCATGATCTCGATCTTCGTCTTCTCGTCGATCTTTATACCGATGTTGTACCCACTCGCGAGTTTTAAGACCAGCGTATCTTTAGATTTAGGAGAAGGCATCACGATTCCCCTGTATTCAAGACCATCTTTTATGATCTTAACCCTATTTCCTTCATTTGCATTGAACATTTAAATTAGAACTCCTTCTGTAAATAGTCGGACCATCATTATTTAAAAAGAGCGAAAATGCCCTTTTACCTACCCATCATTGATGCAAAGATTTACATATCTCCAAGAGCCCCCTCAATCTTCTCTCAAGTTTATTTGTCATCTCACCTATCTTCTCTTCGTCTTTCTTTAATTCTTCTTTTCTTACTTCTATCATCCTCTTGACTTCCAAGTAAGAAGTGCCACCCAAATTATCCCTTCTTTTTATATTTTCTCTTAGATCCAAGGCAGATTTAACCGTTTCTTCGCTCAAACCGATCTTGCTCAATCTTTTTCCGATCTTTTCTGATGATATCTCATCCAATTTTTCCAATATCTGCGATTGATCCCCATCTCCTCCTTCCCTTGCCAGTTCTCCAACAATTGAATGAGCAGTTCTGAAAGGTATTCCTGTTTCCCTAACTATCGTATCTGCAAGTTCTGTAGCCACCGTAAAGCCTTCTTTTGCCCTCTTCTCCATCTCTCTCTCGTTTACCCTTAATGTATTCAAAATCCTATTTAAAAGATTTAAAGTCATCTTCACAATCTCCACAGATCTAAAAATGTGTATTGAAACCTCCTGATTGTCCAAATTATAAGAGAAGGGGAGAGATTTACAGATCGAAAATGCGGCAGTCAGATAACCGATCAAACTTCCAGACCTTGCCCTCATCAGCTCAAGAGCATCCGGATTCTTCTTCTGCGGCATTATCGAACTTGTGGATGCGAAAGAATCCTTTATCTCGATGAAATTAAATTCCGATGTGCTCCACAATATCAGCTCTTCCGCCATTCTGCTTACGTCAATCATCAGTATCGAGAGAGCAGAGAGCGCCTCTAAGATGAAATCCCTGGCACTCACAGCGTCCATCGAATTCTCTATCAGATCATCAAATCCGAGCAAGTAAGCGGTTCTTTTACGATCAATCTTGAAACCGGTGCCTGCAAATGCCGCAGAACCGAGAGGAGATACGTTTACCCGCTTATAGGAGTCTAAAAGCCTATCAAAATCTCTTTTGAACGCATCGTGGTGCGCCATGATGTGGTGGGATAGAAGTACGGGCTGGGCATGCTGTAGATGCGTGTATCCGGGAATGATTACGCCAAAATTTCTTTCAGAAAAATTTATTATCTCTTCCCTTAATTTGATGAGTGAGTTTGTTGTCTCCAGTAATTCATCTCTCAATTTAAATCTCAAACACGTTGCAACCTCGTCGTTTCTCGATCTTGCCGTGTGCATCTTTCCACCCACCTTTCCTATCTTCTCCTTCAATCTGCTCTCGATCGCAACGTGAACGTCCTCGTATATCTCCAATTCTTCCTTCTTTATCCCATCTCTCTTTATCTCAAGAAGACCGCTCAATATCTTTTTTGCGTCCTCCTTTCCAATTATCCCACACTCGCCCAACATTGTCACGTGGGCAAGATCGAGATAGATGTCGGCAGTAAAAAGCCATCTATCCACATCCAAGGAGACCGTATATTGCTTAAATAACTTGTCTTCCTCCTCTTTCAACCTGCCTCTCAATATATCTTTCATCTTCGTTCCCTTTTTCATTCATCTTTACCTTCAAACGGATAAACATACTCGAATTCCTCGTCCTGAAGATAACTTCTTCCCAGTTTCATACAGATCTCTGCTTTCATAAGTTCCCTTCCTAAGTATGCGATGTGTTCCTTTGAACTCGCCAAATCTTTCTCGATGATCGTATCCATTATCTCTTTCGCACCCTTCCCAAGAATCGTGCATCGCCTATGTATCGCGTAAATCCATCCATCCTTCACGTTTATCAAGAACCCCCCAAGTGGATCGATCTTCCACTCCTTCTTCTCTTTTGCCGCAACGATCTTGGTCGTCTGAAAAAAATCCATCCTTTTTCTCTTTTCTTTAAATAGGAGGAGATCTATTCCCAGATCTTTTGGTGGCATTCCTCTATTCTCGGAGAGAAACATCATCTCAGAAGCTCTTCTAAGTTCATATATACT
>RXIL01000014.1 GCA_004212085.1 Candidatus Methanolliviera hydrocarbonicum | reverse complement strand
CCAAAAGAGATAAAAATTGGAAGAGACGGGCTTATCGTAAAGAGGGGATTTTATCAGGGGCTATTGTTGCCGCAGGTCCCCGTAGAATGGAATTGGGATACCGAAGAATTTCTCTGCCAAACCTGTTTTAAGGCCGGTCTCCCACAGGATTGCTGGTTGGATGATTCGACGGAGGTTTATCGCTTCAAAGGGCAGATATTCGAGGAGAAGGATGGAGAGATCGTGGAGAAGAAGATATAAAGAGATACCAAAAGTTTAAAAAAAGGGTTCACCCTCTCGTTATGGGTTAGATATACGTTTCTCCGTTTGAAATAGTTATAGGCGATGTTCATCGGTGCCGCCCTCTTCTTTGCATCCTTCAGATCGATTCCTCTATCTTTAAAGAACTTCTCTATCGTTCTTCTGCGCTCCTCTCCTTTCTGACCAAATCTTGGAAAATAACCCGAACCGATGGAAGCGTGATCTCCGTGCGGGAATATCCAGGCGTATTGTATTCCGATCTTTTCAACGTCATAAAAGATCTCCAAATCTCTAAATTTCTCCTCGACGTCGTAATCGTATCCGATGCCTATATCCGTCTTCAATCCCAGCCTCTTCAATAATCTCGAATTTGAACCGCAGGCAACGATCAGATCTTCGTATTCGATCTCCTCACCGTTACAAAGAATCTTATTCTGCATCAATTTTACATCTGGTACGGGAGAATTACCCCTTATCTCCACGCCGAACCGCTCCGCCTCTTTCAGTTGATACTGACCGAGATCTATTCGTTCGACCGTCGCTATCTTCATCCCGAGTAATTGCGTCGATGCTTCGATCTCTCCCATGTGTATTATCGGCGTGAATACTCCTTTAAAAAGAGAGGAAGGAATATCCTTCCAGACGTTCTCAGGAAGACCTCCACCGCAGACCTTGTCCCCTATCCTATCTTCTGGCTTTCTTTCGAGAACTAAAACGTCCCTGTCTTTTTTAGCGAGTTCCTTCGCCGCCTTAAGACCGCCTGGTCCCGCACCGACGACGACCACATCACAGTTTATCTTCTTCATGAAAACCTCTGATTTTTGAGCAACTGTGATTTAAGTTTTGAGATTAAATTCTTCATCTTTTATTCACCTTTGATCTTCCTCTTCACTCAGAAGAGACCCCATCTCCGTTATCTCTAATTCTCTTTCGTTTATCTGGATTATTTTAGCCTCTAATAGTTCCCTATCAAACGTTATCATCCGTTCTATCGAATTTGAAATGAAATTTGCCAGATCGTCTTTCGTACCGGATCGAGTTCCGCCACGCTATGCCTTGAAGAAGGCGAGAGCGAATTTAAGGTGATGGAAGGTGAACCGAAGTCGTCAGGATCTAACTCGAAATCTCTGACGATTGAGGCGGATAATCCAGGAGATATAATGGGTGTGGTTAGACCACTCATGGAGAAGAACCCGGTAAGGATCTTGCCTCTCCTACTTTCTGGAAAGGTGAAGATCGGCGGATCGATAAGAACGGCGCTCAGATTCAGAAAGGTCATGAATACTGCGAGAGCAGAGTCAAGACGCCAGCGTAGAGAGCTTTACGACTTTTAATCTTTTTTTTAATCTTTTTTTTAATCTTTTACAGCCTTTTTAATCTTTTATTACTTCTATGTGAAGAGCCTAAAAACTTTTCCCGACGAAGTACCCACAGATAATACTTACAATACAGAAGAGACAAATGATGATGTATATTGGTATATTCTCAAATAACATAGATGAGAGTCCCATTGTGATGAGTACCAACCCAAATATCACCCTTATAACCCTACCGACCTGGGGAATGTCATATCCACCATAATATACCATCGAGGCGATGGCATCGGCACAGAAGAACGTTCCAAAGAATATCAGGACCAAAGACTCATTCATGCTTACTCACCAACACCCCTTATTCCATGACGGAGAGACCATCCTCAATTCTTCGATTACACGGGGGAAGACATCCAGAAGATAGTCGATATCCGATTTATCGTTCTCCCTTCCGATCGTCAATCTGATCGATGATCGGGCCTCTTCTACGCCCAATCCAATTGCTGAGAGGACGTGGGAAGCATCAGAATCTTTAGAAGAGCATGCGGAAGCCGCAGATACCGATATGCCATGCTCGTCCAGGGCTTTGACCAAAGATTCGCCCAAGACGCCGGCAAATCTAAAGTTAACATTATTTGGAAGCCTCTTCGTTCTGTGTCCATTTAAATAAGATTTGGCTATCTTCTCGGATAATCCCTCTATCAATCTGTCCCTCATCTTTTCAACCCTCTTAATATCCTTCTTCATCCTCTTCTTTGCAAGTTCGCACGCTTTTCCAAGCCCGACGATTCCTGGGACGTTCTCTGTCCCGCTTCTGATTCCTCTTTCATGCCCTCCGCCAAAGACAATAGGCTCTATATCTATTCCATCCCTTATATAGATCGCCCCAATCCCCTTAGGCCCGTGTAGCTTATGCGAAGATATGGATAGCATATCTATATTCATCTCCTCGACATTGATCGGAATCTTCCCAAAAGATTGAACCGCATCTGTGTGAAACGGAATTTTTGCAGCATACGCGATCTTTCCGATCTCTCTAATATCTTGAATAGTACCTATCTCGTTGTTCGCGTGCATCACCGTTATCAGAATCGTATCTTTCGTAATATTATTCTCCAGCTCAGATAGATCTATCATTCCGTATCCATCGACGCTCATACGAATGATCTCAAATCCCTCTCTTTCTAGATAGCTGCATGGCTCAAGAACCGCGGGATGCTCGATACAACTCGTTATTATCCTCCCTTTCCCCTTCTTTCTCGCCGTCCCAATGATTGCCAGATTATTGGATTCCGTTCCGCCGCTCGTAAAGAATATCTCTTTCTCCTCTGCACCGATCAGAGATGAGACGTTTCTTCGAGCACCTTCCACCGCATCCCTTGCCTCCCTCCCGTGTGCGTGCAACGAAGAGGCATTCCCATATCTCTCACAGAAGTATGGAAGCATCGCCTGCAACACCTCTGGATCAACCGGAGTCGTCGCGGCGTGATCCATGTACACCCTTCTCTTACTCTTCTGCATCTTCAGCACCTCATTGAGAGCATTCTTTGTATGGGAATCATTGCTTTCTCTGCAATATCTTTGGGCACTTTAACATGAATTCTCTCCACCTCCAATGCCCTTTCAACCTTCCTAAGCGTGTGTGTCTTCATCTGGGGGCAGACCGCACTCTTTGAGAGTGGATAAAATTTCTTCCCAGGAACGTCCTTCCTAAGCCGGTGTATCAATCCGATCTCCGTCGCGATCAAAAACTCATTTTCCTCAGATTCCTTGCAATATTTGATCATTCCACTCGTAGATGCGATCGCATTCGCTCTTTTTAGAATATTCTCGGTGCATTCCGGGTGTGCCACAATCTCCACGCCGGGATGCCTCGCCTTCGCATCCGACAGATCCTCAGCCGTGATCTGATGGTGAGTCGGGCAGAGTCCATATTCAGGAACCGGTATCACCCTCTTTGAGGTTTGACTCTCGACGTATCGCGCCAGATTGATATCCGGACCGAAGATGACGGTATCGGAGTTCATAGATTCGACGATATCGCCTGCGTTCGCGGACGTGCATATGCAATCCGCATAAACCTTATGCTCCGCAAGCGTGTTTATATAGAGTACCACCTCTGCATCAGGATATCTCTTCTTTGCCTTAAGCAGATCTTCTGTCTTCAGCATCTGTGCCATTGGGCAGATCGCAATATCTGGGATCAGAACCTTTTTACCCGGATTCAATATGGCGGCGGTCTCCGCCATAAAGTCCACACCACAGAAGACAATGATATCTGCATCCGTCTTTGATGCCTTTTCTGCCAGTTCCAACGAGTCCCCCACAAAATCCGCCACGTCCTGAATCTCCGGCCTGCTGTAGTTGTGCGCCAGAATGATCGCGTTCTTCTCATCTTTTAACTTTTCTATCATCTGTCATCCAAGCCATCTAATGTTTTTTAACGATCCTCACGTAAGATGGCTTTCTCTTGATATATAACTAAATATAAATCTACTCCCAAATTCATCGATCTGATCGAGAATCGAGATAGCATCGACTTAAATTTATGTATAAAACTTTCACAGACCATCTCCTATATATGAGAGAAGAGAAGAGAATGAGGAGACCCGTGAAGAAGACGATCGTAGAAAAATTACCGATACTTGCGATACTCTGCACCTTCCTCTTAATCCAGATTCTCTCAATCTTGATGATTCCCGCCTTTCAGGAGACTAATATCAGAGCATTTGAAGATCCGGAATCTTTCTATAATCCAATCTATTTTATCGTCATGATAATCGCATTCACGCTTTTGATACTACTTCTGGCCAAGTATAAGGTAAAGATTTTGATACGGATAATAATCGTTTTTGCAGTCTTTTCTACCCTTGTCCTCGGTCTTAGCGCTTTTATCCCGGAGGT
>RXIL01000121.1 GCA_004212085.1 Candidatus Methanolliviera hydrocarbonicum | reverse complement strand
AACGAGGACCATATTATTTACTCCAAAAGTGGTCTCCAACGGAGTATTCTTGTATAGCTGGCTTAAAACATATTCCTCGTTTGCATTCTTCGCAAGTTCGATCGTGATCCTCAGCCCCTCCCTATCCGATTCGTCTCGTATATCTTTTATACCCTTTATCTTATCCTCCCTGGCAAGGGATGCTATCTTCTCAACGAGTGAGGACTTGTTGACCTGATAAGGTATCTCACTTATCACGATTCTTCTGCCATCTTCCTCTACTTTCACCCTCCCCCTAACGCTGATCGTTCCTCTTCCTGTTTTGTAAGCAGATAAGAGGTCTTTCTTATAGACGATCCCTCCTGTTGGAAAGTCTGGAGCTTTTATGAATGTGGTTAGCTTCTCTATAGATATCCCCGGATTATCTATGTATGCAATGATCCCGTCTGCGACCTCTGATAGATTGTGGGGAGGCATGTTTGTTGCCATACCAACAGCTATTCCAGATACACCATTTATGAGAAGATTTGGTATTTTTGAAGGGAGGTAAGAGGGTTCTTTAAGGCTTTCATCAAAATTGGGGATGAATTCTACGGTCTCTTTCTTTAGATTCTCAAGCATCTCTTCGGCTATATCTTTTAATCTAACCTCGGTATATCGCATGGCGGCGGGAGAGTCTCCATCGATGGAGCCAAAATTTCCGTGCCCATCCACAAGTGGGTATCGCATCGAGAACTCCTGGGACATCCGTACGAGGGCTTCATATACAGAAGAATCTCCGTGCGGATGATATTTGCCGAGAACGTCACCGACGACCCTCGCGGATTTCTTGTGTGGTTTATTGTGAATTAGGGACGCCTCGTGCATCGCGTAGAGAATTCGACGCTGTACAGGTTTTAATCCGTCCTTAACGTCTGGTATAGCCCTAGATACGATTACACTCATCGCATAATCTAAGTATGACGATTTCACTTCCTTATTTATATCCCTCTCTAAAATACTCTCCATGAAAACCTCTGGTTTTAGTTGAAAATGTTCCATTTTCGCAATGCCAAAAATCGGAGATTTTTGAGCACTTCACTTCCATGCCCTAACCTTCGATAGGACTTTCGATTAATGATCTATCTCTTTAAATTTTTCTCTCAGAAGATGGAACTGATAATTTTTTAAACGATCCTTCCAGCCATCTCCATATCTTCGCAAATCCCCTCTCGACATCTCTAAAAATGAAGATTTCGTTGCATGTGAAAATCAAAGATTTTCACGGTGCTCAAAAACGAAGTTTTTGGCATGCCGAACTCCGTTCGAGCACGACGAATCAAAGATTCGTCTGCGCCCTATGACGAAGTCGTCAGGACCTTTAATTTCATCTCTATGTGTAACTTTTACTCTTAAGATATTTAAAGATTATCTAAAGAGCTTTTCTATTTTTCCTCTCTCCTCCTTACCTCTATGCACCTAATTTCTCCGCCTGTTTGAGTTGACACTGCCCAAGATCTATCCGTTCGACTTAATAAGAAGTTTGGAGACATTAGAAAAAGTATTAAGGTGACGACGTGAAAAAAAACTGTGTGTGCAGCTGAATAAAATCGAGGATCAGATCAGATAAGTATTCGGCTCCTCCAGCCTCTTCTTAAGCTCGTTCAAGAATTCGATCGGTGTATTAGCCATCATTGCAAAGTGATCCCACAGAAGAATTGCATTCATCATCTTTCTTGCCACGATCTCGTCGTCTCTAACGACGGGTCTCTCAAGAATGCTTCCAAGCCCCAATGTGCTCGTTATCCCCCCACCCATCTGTCCAAAACCGGATGTAACAGATCCGATCGTTCCCACGTTGCTGATGATGAGCATCGGTATCTCCCAATATCCCATATCTGACTGAAGGCCCTTCTCTTTCATCGATCTCACCTCTTCGTTAAGTTCTCTCGATATATCGATCAATCCCTTTTGGTTCGCTTTTTCGACGACCACCCCACGAATTGTATCTCCTATCTGGACGGGGATCCCTATCCTCATCTCTTTCGGGTCTGGACATATAATTCTGTCAAGTCTATCTACCCGTCTCCCAGCAATGATCGGAAAGTCTTCCAATGCGTCCGCCGCAGCCTTTACGATCAAGGAATTGATGCTGATGTGAACGCCGCTCTCCTTCTCTATCTTCTTCCTGAAAGCATCCATGTCCGTCATATCTATCTCCGTCTCCACGCTGCACGAATAAGCCCGTTCACCCCGGAAATTTGTAACCAACGGCCACAAAGCCTCGTCCAATTGGTAATAGTACCTTCCTGTCTCATCTTTTTGTAGATCTCTGCGCATCTTTAAATCTCCTTTTTTTTCTAAATTAAATGAGCATCTTCATATATCTATTGGGTAATTATATCTTTCTTATCATAATTGGAAGTTACGGAGAAATATGCAACCAAAGAAACAGATGTCCGGTCTTGATATTGCTGCGATCGCCGCAGAGATGCAGCAGATCGTTAGGGGTAAGATAGAGAAGATCTACCAGATCGGAGAAAAACTTAGGATAAGGTTCTACACCGCCGCCGTTGGGAAGAGAGACATCATGATAGACCCCAACGGAAAGATATACATCACAGAAAACCCTCCAACTGCTCCTAAATATCCAACAGGCATGGCAATGCTTCTTAGAAAATATCTGACGGGTGGTGCGATCCTCTCGGTCTCCCAGTATAAGTTCGACAGAATTTTGAATATCGAGGTGGGTCGGGGCGGAAAGAGATATAACCTGCTGACGGAGTTATTCTCGGGCGGAAATGTTCTCCTCCTAAATGAGGATCGTTTGGTCATCGGTTCAAAAGAGAACGTGATCCAGGGAAACAAAAAGATCTCTACTGGAGAGGCATATACTTTTCCAGAAGTGGATTTTGACCCGTCAGATTTTAGTCTTCTGGAGAGGGACGTTAAAGATATATTACTAAATTCAGATAAAAATCTCTCCGAGACGATCGCGGTTAAACTGGGTTTTGGTAGGATTTACGCCGAAGAGATATGTGTACGGGCAAAACTAAATAGAAAATCAAGGATAGAGGAGTTATCAGAAGAAGAGACCGAAAATATTTGTTTTGAAGTAAAAAAAATACTGTCTGACGTTCTTTTGGGCGAGGGGAATTTAAAACCAAATATCGTTTATTCTTCTGGCGATTCTTCCAAGAAAGCAATAGGTTTCTTTCCGGTCGATCTCGAGATATTCAAAGAAGAGGAGAAAGAATACCTAAAAACGTTCAGTGGTGCAGCAGATAAATATTTCAAAGGAGAGATAGAGAGAGAAAGAGTAGAGGAGAAGGGCGAGAAAGGGAAGAAAGATAGGGAAAAATCGAAGTTTGAACGAATTTTGGAGCGACAGGGTGCCGCGATAGAGGAATACAGAAGAAAGATGGAGACAAACAAGGAACTTGGAGACATGATCTATGCGGAATATCCACCGATAGAAGAGATACTTAAGACCTTGAACGATGCGCGGAAGAGATACTCTTTTGGAGAGATCAAAGAGATATTGAGGAGAGGGAGAGAGAAAGGCATAAAGACAGTAGAGAAGATAAAAAGCATAAATGAACGAGAAAAGAAGATAATATTTGATTTAAATGGAAGAGAGATAGAACTATCTCTAGAGAAGAACGTATTCGAGAATGCAGAGATATACTATGAAAAGAGTAAAAAGTTTAAAAAGAAGATTAATGGTGCACTTAGATCACGAGAAAAGATATCAGAGGAGATGAGGAGATATAAAAAGGAGGCGGAAAAGAAGAAAAAAACCACCTTTAAGCTAAAAAGAAGGTGGTACCACAAGTTCAGATGGTTCTTCTCCTCCAATGGTTTCTTGGTGATTGCTGGAAGGGATGCTGATAGCAACGAGGAGGTCGTGAATAAGTATATGGAGAAGAACGACCTCTTTTTCCACGCCGATATATCTGGAGCTCCGGCGACGGTCATTAAAACTAATAAGAAGGAAATCCCTGAGCTAACGCTGGAAGAAGCCGCCAAATTTGCGGTGAGCTATTCAAATTACTGGAAGATGGGCGCTTATGCTGGGGATTGTTACTGGGTTTATCCAGAACAGGTCTCAAAAACGCCGGAATCTGGAGAATATCTATCGAAGGGTGGTTTTATAATAAGGGGAAGTAGAAATTATCTAAAAGACGTCCCGGCGGACGTGTGTATTGGGATAAGTGTGGAAGATGGGATAATCGGCGGCCCCACGAGCGCAATTGCAGGGAGATGCAAATATTTCGTGGAGTTGGAACCGGGGCCGTTCAGTCAGAACGATATAGCAAAGAAGATATACAGACATTTTATTGAGATAAGAGAGAGGGATGAGGAGATAGAAAGGGATATGATCTCTCAAGAGAAGATCATACATTTTGCACCACCGGGAACTTCAAGGATTAAGTGAAGCTAATAAAAAAGGTATTAAAAGGTAATACGGGAGAGATACAATTACTCCCACAAAACCTCGACGATATATGGCATCTGAAATATATAATCGAGAGA
>RXIL01000017.1 GCA_004212085.1 Candidatus Methanolliviera hydrocarbonicum | reverse complement strand
GGGGTCTTTCATATCTCATATACGATTCGATGTTGGCAGGGACGGACATAGATGAAGAGGAAGATCTATTGGATCTGCTGATCTTTGGAGAGGGGGGGGCAAGAAATTATCTGAAAGAGATTGGTTTTTTTGTGAAGATTAAGAGAGAGAAGGTTTTTCTGGAGCGAAGATAAGATAAGATAAAATGCGTCAAGGTCTTGGAGCGAGTCGATGATAACCCAACGGAGAGGTACAAAAACAACAGAAACAAGGAGAGATTTGGCATACTGGATACACAGACTTAAAGAAGAGGATATTGGATCGATCCATAAGAAGAGTATATTGACCGGATCGAC
Source organism: Candidatus Methanolliviera hydrocarbonicum (assembly GCA_004212085.1). Classification (GTDB taxonomy): domain Archaea; phylum Halobacteriota; class Methanoliparia; order Methanoliparales; family Methanoliparaceae; genus Methanolliviera; species Methanolliviera hydrocarbonicum. The sequence goes on along the minus strand of RXIL01000017.1, from coordinate 4,197 downwards.
GGGTGCCAGAACGATAAAACGGATTAAAAAAGACGATAAGATACTTTTTTGTATGCCATTTGGCATCAAGCAGAGAGCGGTTCTATCTTTTGTCGGATATGGAATCGCGAGAGATGTCTTTGATAAAGATAGAAATGAAAAAAGGAAGAAGAGAAATATAAGACTCGGTGAGATAAGATATTTTAAAGAAACGATACCTCTAAAGGAGGTTATAAACGATCTAAAGTTCATTAAAAGGAAGGATAATGCATCATCTTATCTGACCTCTGCATATAGAGAGATTTCAGNAGAGGAATTCAAAGCGGTGGCAAAGGGCAGAAAAACTACATCGAACTACCCGGATCATCTTGAGAAGATGGTATATACAACAGAAGAGATCTTAATTGACTCAGTCAATGGGTTATTTGATCTTCTAAAGGAAACGATGAAATACTCAGACCTCATAGAGATAAAATCATTCATCAAATATCTACATAGATTAGTCAGCAGTTATGGCCTCTCCAAGAGTTATGAGGAGCTTGAGAGGTTTTATTCGGAGAACGCCTGGAAATTTGAATTTGAACACGTGAAGTCAAGAGAGCCCAAACTGTTTGTTGCCCTGTATGATCAGTTAGGCAATCCTAATAATTTTGGTTATATCCGGTTGAGGTAAACTCATGGAGAATATTATTCGTGCTTTGAGGAATGGGAATACACCAGAGCATGGGACATCAAAGATATGTGTCGGGCGTGATCCAGAGATCGAGGAATTCAATCGGCAATTAGAATATGTTGGTGAGGGAAATGCAGTAACAAAATTTGTAGAAGGGCAGTATGGTACAGGAAAATCTTTTCTGCTGAAAGTGATAGAAGAGAATGCACTACAAAAAGATTTTGTCGTATCCAATATTGTCATAACAACAGATCTTCCATTCAATAAACCTGAAGAACTATATAAAAAAGTAGTACAGAATTTAAAGAGTAAATCTGAAGATTCGTTTGAGGATATCATTAAAAGATGGTTGACATCTTTGAAAAGGAAATCTACCGGAGAAAGCACAGACCTATTAGAACAAAATCAAATCGTTAAAGAGTATATAAAAAAGGAATTAGAGGAGGCACGAAAATATGCCAATTCTTTTGCCGTCGCCATCGAGAATTATTATGAGGCATCAAACAGAGGTGATTATGATATAATAAATTATACGATTGCCTGGCTAAAAGGGGATTTAACTATACCCTCTAAATACAAGAAAAAATTCGGTGTCAAAGGAGATGTGACAAGAGATATGGCATTTGGATTTTTAAAGGCTTTAACACTGTTTGTACGGTCTATAAATTATAAGGGATTAGTAATCCTAATAGACGAGGCAGAATTTATAAGAAACATAAGGAGAAATGATCTTAGACAGATGGCATACGATAATATTCGCTATATAGATGAGGCATGTGATAAGAGAGATTTCAAAGGCACGATGTTTTTATTTGCAGGGACCGATGAATGGTTTACCGATGATAGAAGAGGCATACCTTCATATCAAGCACTCTATGATCGAATCACAGATCCTCTGCATTCTCAGGGGCAATACACAGATTTGAAAAAGAAAGTAATAAAACTTGAGGGACTTACAAAAGAGCATATGAGGGAGTTGGGTAAAAAAATTGCAGAGATACACGCACATGTCTATAAATGGACCGTAAAAGACGGCATTAATCCGATTTTGGAGGAGGTTTTAAAGATCCATGAGCGTAAAGCAAGTTTGACAGGGGGTAAGGTAACTCCGAGAGAGTTTATCAAGGCTTTTGTGGGTGTTTTAGATATAATCTATCAGAATCCATATACTATTGAAAAAGAAGATATATTGGGATTGTTTGAAGAAAAAGTTGAAGAAGAGGAGTGGTGATCATTGCCATTCCAATCGTTGGATGAGAGGATCAAGAACTTCATAACAGGCAGATTGAAGTGGATAGACCTCATGCCGATTCAGAAGAACGCGATTCCAACGGTAAAGGAAGGAAAAGATCTCTTAATCATATCTCCGACCGCCTCTGGAAAGACGGAGGCTATTTTTATCCCTCTCTTCGATGATATATTAAAGAATAATTTGGAACCACTCTCGATACTCTACGTTCTGCCCTTGAAAGCTCTTATAAATGATATATATGATAGGATGGAACGATGGTGTGAACCGTTAAATCTGACGATAACGAAATGGCATGGAGATATAAGTCCATCGAAGAAGGAGAAGTTCATCAAGGAGCCAACGGATATTTTATTGATAACGCCAGAATCATTGGAATCTTTCTTGATCAATAAAAATACTGATACCAAACGAAGGATATTCAAAAATTTAAGATATGTCGTTATAGATGAGATACACTATTTTGCCGCATCTGATAGGGGAATACAGCTCAACTCTCTGTTGAATAGACTAAAAAGATATACAGAAGATGAAGTTCAGCGAATTGGTCTATCCGCAACCGTTGGAAATCCGAAAACCGTATTGAGATGGCTCACCGACGATGAAGATGCCAAGATCGTTGAGGATAAAAGCCAAATTTCACCTCAGTATAAGGTGATATATGGGGGAGATGCTGCGATCATCGAGACGCTCAAAAGATATTCGGATAAAAAGATTCTATTCTTCGTGCACTCTCGCAAAGATGCCGAGAGGTATCACGATATGATTAGAAAACATCTGAATCCGAAAAATGTATTCATACATCACTCTTCCATCGATAAGAAGATAAAAGAGGAGAGTGAAGAGAATTTTAAACGGGCAAAAAATGGCATTATGATATGCACAAGCACGTTGGAACTTGGAATCGATATAGGAGATACAGATATAATTGTTCAAAATCATCCGCCATTGCAAGTGAGCTCTTTCGTGCAGAGGGTCGGCAGAAGTGGCAGACGCAGAAATCCACCGCGATCTATTGTGTTTTGTGATGATGAGAAGGATGTATTCATAACGCTCGCCGAGATATGCTTGGCTAATGAAGAGAAGTTAGAGGAGATAGGGATACCTGAGAAACCAAAAGATATCTATTTTCACCAGATATTAAGCAGTGTCTTTGAATATGGAAAGATCAAGAAGAAGGATCTATTTTATCTTCTGAACAAATCTTTTGTCTTCTCAAATATTGATAAAGAAGAATATAAACTGTTGATAGCGGATATGATAAAAAAGGACTTTTTAGAAGAATACGGAGGGTATTTAAGTCTTGGATACGATTTTGAGAAGGAGTTTGGAAAGAGGAACTTTATGGAATTTTATAGCGTCTTTCCGTCGAGTTATGATTTTGTCGTTAGGGAGGGATTAAAGGATATCGGGAGAATGGATGCCTTCTTTGTCATAAATTATCTTGAGAGGGGGTCAGATTTTGCATTGGGCGGAGAAAACTGGAAGATATTGGAAATAAATTATGACACATTTGAGATAAAGGTCAAGAGGACAAGGGGCGGCGAGGCACCACACTGGTATGGGACAAGGGGTGTCATGGATTATCTGGTGACGCGAAGGATATATGATATTCTTTTAAATGATTTTGATAGAGATAACTTAAGATATCTCGATGATGCAAGTAAGATGATTCTTGGAAAATTCCAAGAAGAGGCATTGAGGGTTGGTTTTGAGAAAGGAGTGATACCCATCGAGTTCGACGATAATGAAAGAAGAGTTTTTATATATACATTTGGGGGCTTACGCGTCAACGTATTGCTTTCATCAATCTTCAAGGTTTATTGTGGGGTGTATTCAATATATGATTCTCCGTATTTCGCATCTTTTAAGTTCAGAGGGGGGTTTGGGATCGAAGATATCAGAGATATTACGAGAAATATCGAAGATATCCTCAAAGATGAGAATTTAAAGGTGCATATCTTTGAGAAGGCAAATAAGCTCGTTAAAAATAAATTTATAAGATATCTTCCAGAAGACGACCAGATAACGCTGAAATCCGCGTTGTTATTCGATGAATGTGGACTCATAGATGTTTTACAAGAAAATTCGCTGAAATTGGCTACTTCAACACCTTTCAAGGCATGGTAACTCTTCACTTAAAGAACCATCTCTCGCAATAATAAATATCATATAGGGGAAGACCACAAGATAAAGAGATTTGTTATGGGTCTCATCGAAGATCTCTCGGAATCATCAGGAATCATAAAGGACATCTCCTATTTGGATCCGAGGCGATGCATAACTCCAGAAGACG
>RXIL01000056.1 GCA_004212085.1 Candidatus Methanolliviera hydrocarbonicum | reverse complement strand
TTGACGCTTTGCTGGGCCCCCTCCCCTGAAGAATTTAAATAAAAAGAGAGGTGAAAAAAAATGGAAGAAGAGATGATGAAGGAACCGGGCATTGTGAAGAAAATCTCTGGAGTATTAAATAACATCATGGATCATCTCGTCATGGGAATGGGAAAGGCGTATGAGAGGAAGCATCCAGGCGAGAAGCCCTCGTATGGAGGAGAGGGAAATGATCTGGATCTTAGCGTTTTGGAGGTGGGAGACGTAATAAGTATCCATCCGATCAATCCTCCCGAACTTGCCGGTCTTCTTGGCCCATACATGCAGTTATTGTTGGGATACGTGGGAGGATCTCACTGGTGGCACACCGCCGTATATGCAGGAGACGGTAAGATAGTGGAGGGGTGGCTTCCAAAGGTTAGAAAGGTAGATTACGAGATACTGCATACCACCACCGACGTCGGCGTTTACAGGGTGAAGACGACGGATGAGATCAAGAGAAAGGCGGTAAAGTTTTGCGAGAGCAAGATAGGACTGCCATACAATTATAGCTGGACGTATGTATTTACGTTGCTATATCCGAGCGTGAGTCACGTGGAGGGAGACCGATACTACTGCAGTGAGCTCGCATGGGCGGCGTATAAGGCTTCGGGCGGTCCAGACATCAACGCTTACCCGGGATTCAATACCACTCCCCCGATAAGCGGGTATGCGGTTGCACCTCAGAACGTCGCCGACGGGGATAACGTGGAACTTGTTGCATCTGCGGGGAAGACGGAATAAGAGACGATGAAATTTTTTTATTTTAAAAAAAAAAAGAGGTAAAAAATGGAAGAAGAGATGCTGAAGGAACCGGGCATTGTAGGCAAACTTGCTGAGGTGTTAGATAATCTCGTGGTAGATCATCTCATTGGAGGGATGATTAAGGCGTATGGGAGGAAGCATCCTGGTGAGAAGCCTTCATACCGTGGGGCTGGAAATGATTTGGATCTGAGCGTTTTAGAGCCATAAGATGTAATAAATTACTATCCTTGTGATATGCCCGAACTCTCGGGCGTTCTTGGTCCTTTCTTCGAACTGTTTCTTCANTACATGTCCGGGGGATATTGGCNCCACACCAACATCTATGTGGGAGACGGTAAGATCATAGAATCCCTGCCTCCAAAAGNTAGGGAGGTGAATTACGAGATTATACATACTGCCACCGATGTTGCGGTTTACAGGGTGAAGACGACGGATGAGATCAAGAGAAAGGCGGTAAAGTTCTGTAAAGATAAAGGGGGGACCTTATTCAGTTTTAGACACGCGTATATCTTTCCAATCTTATATCCGAGCGTGTGCCACGTGGAGGGAGATCGATACTACTGCAGTGAACTTGTTTGGGCGGCGTATAAATCTGCTGGTATAGATATCAACGCTTACCCGGGATTCAATACCACTCCCCCGATAAGCGGGTATGCGGTTGCACCTCAGTCGATCGCCGATAGCGATAACGTGGAACTGATCACGTCCGCGGGGAAGAGAAAGGTGTGATGTTAATATAAACCTCAAATTTTTTCATTCCCTTTTTTTAAATTATCAAGAGAAGAGATCTAACCCTTCACAAGTTATTTTCGTGGTATATCCCCCCCATCGATCTCGACGCATACCCTGTATACCTTGGGGGCATAAGAACCACACTTCTTAACGTTTACTACCCATGGTAATCTCTTCATAAAATCGATCTCCTCGGCCCGACAGAAGTCATAAAGATAGATCTTCTTTCCTCTCTCTTTCTTTATCGCGTCGATCAAGATGTCTGTGAAGTTCCTTCCTATCTTGGGGGCGGGGGCAATCACCCGATCGAACGAATTCTTCTCTTCATGATCATGCCTAAATAACTCTTCAGCATCGATGTTGAGCGCTTTTACGGACCCCTCCAATTTATTCGTTTCTAGATTTTTTAGGAGATACCCAAACGCGTCCGGATTTTTTTCGACGGCAACGACCCTTACCCTCTTCCTCTTGGCTATAACGATCGGAAAAGGTCCGACACCTGCGAATAAACAGAGGATATTTTCTCCATCAGTCACCTCTTGTGCAATCCTCTTTCTCTCCCCTGAGAGAGAAAAGCTGAAATGGACCTTATTTATATCGAAGAGAAGATCACAATACCTTTCCCTATAGGCAATCTCGGTCGTCCCTCCCCCATAAACCACACGATATTTTGGGATTCTATATTCTCCCTCTGTATTGCCTTCTTTCTTTAAAATTTTTATTGCAGGGGGCTTTTTCTTAAATACCTCCTCGATTGTTTCTTTTGATATTATCGCAACGTTTCCGATCCATTTTATTGTCATCCCATGCGCTCTGTTTAAAACAAAAATTTAAAGATGATTCTTATATTAAAGGGGTGGCATATACTCGTAAAATATCAGTCCGCAGCCAGAACATAACCTTATATTTGCCCTCATCTTTCGCGTCCTTCCCACCTCTATCACCCTCACACCGATATCGGCGGATTCTGAATCACATCTTGGGCATTTATGCCCCGCATCAACAAATTTATGTTTTATCTCATCTTCGTTCATCTCAACTACCTCCTCATATTATGTTAGAAGATAAATGGTATCTATTTTATATATAATTTTTGTATCATTATGCAAGATTAAATTGAGTTTAGTCGTGCCAGCCATAATATCAATCATAACATATTTATATAGAAAAAATATAATTTATAAGAACGTATAAAAAAGAGGAAAGGGGAACTGATGCCATATTGGGAGAATTGGGAGAAGGACGTTATAGAGCGAGTTATCTAAAAATTTGTAACTTTGTAAAATAGGGAAAAGGGGAATAAAAAAATAGAAAAGTAGTCTAAGGATCGCGTTACTCCGTGTCTCCTCCGGATAGTAACAAATTCTTCATAATCGATGAGCCGATACCCTCCCAATCCGGATATATGCTCTTTATCTGCATGAACTCTTCCACGCCCTTATTGCCCACCATTCTTCCCCATCCGCTCTGTTTGTATCCCCCAAATGGCATATCACATGCTAGCACGTGCCACTCGTTCAAAAATATATTGCCCGCTTTTATCTTTCTAGCAACCCTTATCCCCTTCTCCCTGTCGTTCGTCATGACGCCACCAGCAAGGCCGTATATGGTGTCATTCGCAATCTCTATCGCCTCTTCTTCTGTTGAGAAAGGTATCATCGAGATGACCGGGCCGAATATCTCCTCTCTCGCGATCTTCATATCGTTTGAGACGTCACTAAAGACCGTAGGTGCGACGAAGAATCCGTCCTTCAGTTCTCCCTCCTGAAGTCTATTGCCACCGCACAAGAGGGTCGCACCTTCCTCCTTTCCAGATTCTATATATCCGAGAACCTTATTCATCTGCTCTTCCGTGACGAGAGGACCAACAGTTGTCTCGGCGGAGATCGCATTCCCCACCTTCAACGATCCGTATATCTCCGCCGTCTTTTTGCAGACCTCCTCATATATAGTCTCCTGTACAAGAACCCTTGTGCCGGCAAAACATTCTTCGCCGTTCGCAAGAGCTACGCCGAGGGTTGCCATCTCAGCAGCCTCATCTGTCGACAAATCGTCGAAGATGATATTCGGGGACTTTCCCCCAAGCTCCAACGTCACCTTCTTCAAATTTCCGGCCGCATTTCGTACGATCTCTTTTCCTGTTACCGTCTCACCTGTGAAGGCTATATGATCTACCTTATCACTTTTTGCCATCTCTGCACCTACCACAGGTCCTGGACCCGTTATCACGTTCAATGCCCCTTTTGGCAGGCCTGCCTTCTCAAACATCTTTGCCACCTCTAAACCTGATAGTGGCGCCTGGCTCGCAGGTTTAAAGACCACAGTATTACCGCTTATCAAGGCCGAGGGTAATTTCAACGCCATCTGCCAGAAGGGAACGTTCCAAGGTGTTATGATAGTCACAACTCCGTCCGGTTCTCTCACGACCATCGTCTCCATACCCATCGCATATTCTTTTTCAGTCGTATCAGGTTTTGCCAATTCTTTCGCCTGTTCACAGGCGTATTCAAAGTTAGGAGACATATTCATAACCGTTGAATTGTGATGTGATACCGGCACTCCGTTGCACGAGGCATCCAACTGGCAGATCTCCCAGGTATCCTCCTCGATCATAGCAGATACCTTGTAGAAGATCTTTGTTTTCTCCTCAATTGACATTTCAGGCCATGGCCCGTTGTCAAAAGCATCTCTTGCTGCGTCTATTGCCTTCTTAGCATCCTCCGCATCGCATTTCTGGCATTTGACGAAGGTTTTTCCGGTGGACGGGTTTATGATGCTGTAAGTATCCCCCTTAGAAGCCGTCGTCCATTCTCCATCGATGAAGACCTTCTGCTCCTCTAATTTTTCTTTATATTTTACCATCTAATCANCTTTNTTTTTACTGTTGTTTCTACGATTTAACTTTATCGGATGTTTTTTTTTTAAAAAAATTGTTAATGTATATCAGTTTAAATTATTGAATTTTGAGATAATTTTGAGATAACAATGAACGTATGCCCTATTAATGAAAAATATGAAAAAAAGCATACCGAGAAATTTGATGGAATATACAGAAATAATGCCGTAAGAACTCTATTCTTTCCCTCTTTTTATCTCATCGATCAACATTGGTAAAACGTCTATCAAGTCTCCCACGATGCCGATGTCGCAAAATTTAAAGATTTGGGCATCTCTGTCCCTATTTACGGCAAGGATAAACTCCGAATTT
>RXIL01000142.1 GCA_004212085.1 Candidatus Methanolliviera hydrocarbonicum | reverse complement strand
CACCAATAATGAGAAGGAAAACGAGAGAAAAACCGCCTTCTGTATCTGGTTTTCTACTTCAATATCGTCAAGAACTGATGGTCAACCATGGGAAAGGCGGGATTCAAGGTGCCTTTGAGGGAAATCCGTTCATCCCTCCATCCATAGAGCCCTGACCTGTTCTGATCGGAGCATCCCAGATTAGTTACCTTTATGTGTGTTGGCGAGGATAGGCTGAATAGTTACAGATACTCAATGCGGAGTTATCTGGATTCACTGGGAGGGCCCATAGGTTATTATGCATCTTTGTGTTACGTGATCTAATCTTAAGAGCTTCCGTGTACTTCGATTTTAAAAAGGAGGATGCTGTGGGTGAGAAAAAATGGGAGAAATAGACCCGGGGAGAGTAGATGAGATAATTGAGAGATATGAAGGGGAAGATGGCGCATTGATCCAGTTGCTGTTGGACCTTCAAAGCGAGTTTAATTGGATACCAAAAGAAGCGATTGCACGTATAAGTGAGCGGATGAGGATTCCAAAGAGTCAAATTTACCGAATTGCCAGTTTTTATAAAGCCATATGCTTGAATCGTGTCGGTCGACATATAATACAGGTTTGTACAGGTACTGCATGTCAGGTGCGCGGTGCGCCGAAGATTTTGGACTTGGTAGAAGCGAAGTTGAAGATAAAACATGGGGAGACAACGCCAGATATGGAGTTTAGTTTGAGGAAGGTAAATTGCTTTGGGTGTTGTGCCATGGGACCAATGATAGTGATTAATGAGATTTATCATGGTAATGTGACCCCAGCAATGGTGGCTGAGATCTTAGAGAAGTATGAGTAGAGAGGGAACGAAATGCCAAGACCAAACTCAAAAAAAGATTTGGAAGAGCTAAGAAGAGCGATATTGCTCAGGAGAAAAACGGATAAGCCATGGCTTGCGATTTGCGCCGGTACGGGTTGTCTTGCCCTCGGTGCTCGAAACGTTATTGGAGCTTTTAAGGAAGAACTTAAAAAATGGGGATTGGAAAAGGAGATAGAGATTAAGGATACTGGCTGTCGGGGTTTTTGTGAAAAGGGAACCAATGTTGCCATATACCCAGAAGGAATTTATTATCTCCAGGTACAACCAAGCGATGTACCAGAAATAGTGGAAAAAACGTTAATAGAAAAGAAGATTGTTAAACGTTTACTCTATACAGATCCTCTGACCGCTGAAAAGGCAATTCACGAACGTGAAATACCCTTCTATAAACATCAGATGCGACACCTCATCGGAAACAATATCAAAATCGATCCAAAAAATATCGAAGATTACATCGCTCTCGGTGGCTATAGTGCCTTAGCGAAAGTACTATCCGAAATGACTCCGGAAGAGGTGATCGAAGAAATCAAAAGGGCGAATCTTCGCGGCCGCGGTGGTGGTGGTTTTCCAGCTGGAATAAAATGGGAATCAACACGTAATGCGGCCGGGGAGCCCAAATATGTTATTGTTAATTGTGATGAAGGAGATCCCGGGGCGTTTATGGACAGGGCACTTATGGAGAGTAATCCGCACTGTGTCCTCGAAGGGCTGATTATTGGTGCTTATGCTATCGGTTCACACAAAGGTTTCATTTACATTCGTCTGGAGTATCCATTGGCGCTGCAGAATACGAATATTGCACTTGACCAGGCGAGAGAATACGGGCTTCTGGGAAAGAATATCCTGGGTTCTGATTTTGACTTTGACGTGAAAGTGTATAGAGGGGCAGGGGCCTTCGTCTCCGGTGAATCCACCGCCTTGATGCGTGCAATAGAAGGAAAGGTAGGAGAGCCAAGACCTAAATACGTCCATACATCAGAAAGTGGCGTTTGGAATAAACCCACCAACCTGAACAATGTGGAAACGTGGGCAAATGTGCCTCTGATTATTGATAAAGGGGCCGATTGGTTTAGTTATATCGGAACTGAGGGTAGCAAAGGAACAAAAATCTTCTCTCTCGTAGGCCAGGTAAACAATACCGGTTTAGTTGAAGTTCCTATGGGTATTACGCTGAGAGACATAATATATAAAATAGGAGGGGGAGCTCCCCCGGGAAAGAAGATTAAAGGCGTCCAAACTGGAGGCCCATCAGGAGGAATCATTCCCGAACAGTATCTCGATTCCCCGGTTGATTTCGATGAACTCACCAAGTTGGGTTCGATGATGGGCTCCGGTGGTATGATTGTTATAGACGATGATACCTGTGTCGTGGATTTAGTACGTTACTTCGTTGATTTTCTCTGCGATGAGTCATGTGGGAAGTGCTTGCCCTGTCGGGAGGGCTTGAAGCGTATGCGGGAGATATTGGACGATATAGTTTGTGGAAAAGGAAAGGAGGGTGATATAGAGCAGCTCGAGAGAATAGCGAATGTGATGAAAGATACATCACTATGCGCCTTGGGAAAGACAGCCGTTAATCCGGTTTTAAGCACTATCCGATACTTCAGAGATGAATATGAAGCCCATATCAAGGGTAAAAAATGTCCGGCACTGGCATGTAAAGCTTTGATTTCATATTACATCGAACCTGAGAGGTGTATAGCGTGCCTGCGTTGCTTCAAGAATTGCCCTGCGGGCGCAATCGATGGAGATAAAAGAAGAATACACCAGATAGATCAATCAAAATGCATAACGTGCGGGATTTGCCTCGATGTTTGTCCGCCCAAGGCCGGGGCGGTGACAAGAATATCGGGTAAGCCAGTTCCTCCACCGTTACCCGAAGCGGAGAGGTTTATAGAGAAGGGAGAGGAGCTGAGTGAAGAAGATCAATTTTGAAATTGACGGTAGAGAGGTAGAGGCCGAGGAGGGAACTACCTTATTGGAGGTTGCGAGGAGCATCGGCATCGATATCCCTACGTTATGTTATCATCCCGCGTTAGAGCCTCTCGGCGCCTGCAGGCTCTGCTCAGTGGAGATAGTGAAACGCGGCAGAAAACGGGTTGTCACAGCATGCAATTATCCTGTCGAAGACGGACTGTTGGTGCGAACCGATTCTCCAGATATTATTGAGATAAGGACGATGCTTCTGGAATTGTTGCTGGCTAGATGTCCAGAAGAGGAGAGAATACAGAATTTGGCCAGGGAATACGGGGTTGTGAGACCGAGATTCAAATTGGAAGATGAGAGCTGTATACTTTGTGGATTATGTACCAGGGTTTGTGAGGAGCTGGTAGGGGTCTCGGCAATAAACGTTATAAATCGCGGTGTGGAGCGAGAAGTGGATACGCCCTACAAGGAGCTATCAGATGATTGTATAGGGTGCGGTTTGTGCGCTCTTTTATGTCCTACGGATGCAATAAAGAGAATGAAGAATATATATCCGACGACGGCAGAGGATATAAAGGAGACAGAGGATAGGTTCCTAGATGGTGTGCGGGACGAGGAATTGGGAGTTTATAGCGATTTAATTGGAGGTAAGACATCTATAGCTGGCCAAGATGGTGGAATGGTTACCTCTTTGCTCATTACAGGCTTGGAGAAGAAGTTCTTTGATGCTGCAATTGTTGTGCAGCGAAAAAATGGCTACAAAGCAGAGGCGGTGGTAGTGACCGATGTGGAAGGGATAAAGAGAGCAAAGGGAACGAAATACCTGAGAGTACCCATGATATCAAAGGTCGAGGAAGCGTTGAAGGAGGGTAGGAGAAGAATTGCGGTTGTTGGCACACCTTGTGAAGTCCGGGCGGTTAGGAAACTACAGCGGGGGTATCTGGAGCAGGAATTTCCTGGCACAGAGATAACCATCATCGGACTATTCTGTTTTGAGAGTTTCGATTATGAGGGTTTAAAGGAAGATACGAAGAGGATATTAGGTATTGATCTTGATCAAGCAGATAAGACACAGATTACTCACGGGAATTATATTGTCTCTATAGGTGAGAAGGAGAATTCGTGCAGTGTTAGAGACCTTGGTAACGTAATAAGAGAAGGTTGTTCTTATTGTAATGATCTCGTTTCTTGGCTTGCTGACATCTCCGTAGGCTCGATAGGAAGTCCTGATGGTTATTCTACAGTAATTGTGAGGTCTAACGTTGGGAAAAAACTGTTAGATGCCACCGACTTCATCACGGCCGAGGTTGATAAAGATGATATTGTGAAACTGGTGAAGTTGAAGAGGAGAAATTCGGATAGGAAAGTCGTAAAGATTTTGGAAGGGTTGAATGTGTCCGCATTCAAGTAGATAATCGACGCCGTTTACCTATCTTTCACAATCCAGATACCCACATCACTCATCCTGAAGAACACAGGAATAAGTATCATAGAGGGGTGATCTCACGCGAGGTCACCTCCATGATCTTATCGAGTTATCGGTTCCGTCTCTCATGCGATGAGTTCGGCGCTGCCGTTTTCTTCGATCGAAAGATCTAAGTATTAGAGTTGCATTACAGCGCTCGACCCGCCTTAACTCAGCCTGGTAGAGTGCGCGGCTGTAGTCTGTATCGCGCCGGAAGGTGCTCCGCGCAGGTACCGCGATGTCCCCGGTTCGAATCTGGGAGGCGGGACCAAAAAAGTGTCCGGATAGTGTAGGGGCCTATCATGAAGCCCTGTCGAGGCTTCGACCCGGGTTCGACTCCCGGTCCGGGCGTAGGAAGGACGCTGTTGGTGAAAAGGTGTTTCTCTATTTTTTTAGTACATAAAGTATGTCGAGTAGAACTCATAGCCACCCCTTTTTGGAGTAATAGCTCCGGGGTTACTATGAGCCCCCTCACAGAACCGGACTTGAGGTTTTC
>RXIL01000147.1 GCA_004212085.1 Candidatus Methanolliviera hydrocarbonicum | reverse complement strand
CAACCGTCAGGTCATTAGATGCGGCAGATATACCGTTCAGAGTCTTGGGGGAAGATGAATGGTGCTGTGGATCCCCATTGTTGAGAACAGGACAGAGAGATAAGGCAAAGGAGACTGCAAAACACAACGTCGAGGCGATAAAGAAGACGGGTGCGAAGACGATCATAACTTCTTGTGCAGGATGTTATCGCATGATCAAAAGCGATTATCCGAAGCTATTGGGATTGAGAAGGTTGGGATTCGATGTCGTTCACAGTTCGCAGTTCTTCGCATCGTTGATCGATGAGGGGAAGGTGAAGTTTGATGATAAGATCGATATGACCTCGACGTATCACGATCCGTGCCACATCGGAAGGCATATGGGGGTATATGGAGAACCGGTCTATGATGAGCCGAGAAAGGTTCTTGAAGAAATAGGGGTGAAGATCGTCGAGATGCCGAGAAATAGGGAGAACGCATGGTGTTGTGGATCAGGTGGAGGAGTTAAATCTGCATTTCCAGACTTCGCGCTATGGACTGCCGGTGAGAGGGTGAAGGAGGCGGAGAGCGTTGGTGTCGATACGATAGTTACCTCCTGCCCGTTCTGCGTACGGAATCTCACGGATGCGGTTGAGGAATTTGGTAAGCCTTTCAAGGTCTATGACACTATGGAGCTCGTGTCGAGGGCTCTTGAATAAACTCTTCTTATTTTTTAATTTTTTTTAATTTTTGGTAGATGATCCAACCAGTATTCTACCTTTTCTGTGATCTCGTCGAGTTTGTACTGAGGACACGTCTGCCCCCTGATTATCCCCGTAACGATGTCTACAATCATCCCTTCTGTTTTTGGATCTTTTGGTTTCACCTCAATCGTCATAACTCCCGCATCTGCGAAATCCTTAAAATCTACCTCAGCTTGGCAGATGACGATCGCCGGGATTGCCACGTTTCTCAGAAAGACCTTGGATTTATATACGAGATGATGAACGATATCCCCCAGATGGATGATTGCCAACTTATGCTTCATCATCTGCTCCTCTTCTCCCTCCGTTATAGAAGAGACACTCCCCATTGTAGAGAAACCATCTGGAAATTCTTCGGGTGGGGGAGGGCCTATCCCTGATCTTAAAACGAGAACGCTCACCTGAACGTTTCTTTCTCTTATCCCATAGGTGATCTCACAGACGGGCTTGGTTATATGCCTTCTCGTTGGGCCCATTGAGAGGACGATGACATCTGCCACTTCCGCCTCGGCGAAGGTGCCGGCCTGTGCAAGCCCGCCCCCAAGCCCCATTCCAGCTGTTTCCCTGCAATCGATTATCTGCATCTCTCTCCCAATCTTCATCTTTTCATCACTCCACAAAATCTATTCTAGCGAAAGAACGCCCTGATTCAGATGTCAGTGTCTTCCCCGTGGGTCTGAATATTCCAATCTTGGTTTCAAATCCATAAGGAAAAACTTCTTGACACACATCTTTCACCTCTCGCATCCGATCATCGTTGATCTCCTCTATCTCAAGATATATCCATGTCACCTGAATTTTAAGTGGTATGGACGTCCCACTCACATTTATACGTCTTTCATAATGGGTAGAGACACCACTCAACGTTACGCTAACAACACTTTTTAACACCGCAATTTTATTCAAAAATGTCTCTACCGTCTTTTCAGAGGGTAATCTACCCGGAAAAATTTTGATCTCTTGATTTGGCTCAGTTTTACGCTCCATTCAACATCCCCTCCTATACATATTGCAGATATGGTTTTACTATTATATAATCCTTTATCTCGGATCTTT
Organism: Candidatus Methanolliviera hydrocarbonicum; assembly: GCA_004212085.1. Taxonomy (GTDB): domain Archaea; phylum Halobacteriota; class Methanoliparia; order Methanoliparales; family Methanoliparaceae; genus Methanolliviera; species Methanolliviera hydrocarbonicum. Next base: position 3,006 of record RXIL01000147.1, on the reverse strand, counting down.
TCACTTCTGCGACCTCTCTCACTCTGCGCTCTCCTATCTTGCTCTCTCTGATCTTCGAAGCGTATCTATCATAATTAATCCTGATCCTAACCCCCTCACGCTGAACAACGATGGGGGATTTTGGAGAGCGACAGCTCTTAATTTCATCGACTTGATCCTCTATCTCACTTTTGATGGCGAAGGGTGAGACCGTGAGATTTTCCTGCCTTTCACCCAGGCATCTCTCAACACATACAACCAACTCATCCAATTTTCTGATCTCTTCTGTGGATTTTAATCTGTGAAGAACCCTACCAAACCCGCCGATGTAAGGAACTTCAGAATCGACCTCTTCTGGACCACCAACCACGACCACCGGTATTTGTAGATTATCATAGAGTTTCCACTTGTATCTTTCGATACAATCCTTAAAGTCACCTAGGATCAATACGGCAATATCATGCTCCTCTATCACCCTCTTTTCCCTCTGCGATATCTGGGCAATTCTTCTTCCCGTTCCCCTCGCCAGACCGATGATATTCGTTTTAGCTCCCTTCCTCCGAAGATACTCCGCGATGTCACATGCGGGGTGCGGGAAATGGTGTCTCGTAATAGATGGTAAAACTACGGCAATCTCCGAGCCTACGAGAGGCAACTTCTCAAATTCCCCCCTTAATCGGGATAATATTATATCCTCTATCACTGAAACATCCCTCTTGGGAACAACAAAGGTAATTGTCGCCTCATTCCCCATTATTCTCGCATTAACGATAATGCCTCCGATATCCTCCACCAATTCGATGAGATCTCGATGTTTATATCCTCCTCCTCTGAATACGTATCCCTCATATATCATCTTAATTAACTATCCTCTTTTAAGTTTTCCCGCTCCGTCTTTATCATCAACTCTACCATCTCATCGGGGTCTCCGATATCGACGATCTTACCCTTTCGCATATATGCAACCCGATCGCAGACCGCTTTAATGAAATCGATATCGTGGCTTATGATGAGGTACGTTTGTTTCATGCTACTCCCCGCATTTCTGATGCTCTTTGCAATCTCGATCCTTGTTATTGGATCGGCCGTACCCGTTGGCTCATCCAATATCACAAATATGGGTGTTCTTATCAGGGCACAGGCGATACATACCTTATGCCTCTCCCCCTCGCCGAGCTCACCTGGATACTTATAGAGCAGGTAATCTATCTCGTTATTGGTGAAGCTGACTATCTGCAGGGCACCATAAGCCATCTTCGTCTTTTCCTCATCAGATACATCAGCTCTTATTCGACTGATGAGGTTCTCAAGGACTATCTCTCCCTCATGTAGCGAATACTCTTGATGCAGGATGTCCATGTGTGGAGTAACTCTTCCCCTCCCAGCAGGTCCGGGAACGCTCATATCGACCCACTCATCTCCCATTCTCATCGTTATCGATCCGCTGGTGATCGGTTCTATGCCGACGCTCATGTGGGCTATTGATGTCTTTCCGGCCCCACTGAGTCCTACGATTCCAAATATTTCATTCTCTTTTATCTCGCAACTGACGCCGTCTACTGCTTTTATTAAAGATTGTTCTCCTCCGAGCAGTCCTCTATACTGTTTTTTTAAGTCTTTACAGATAAGGATTGGGCTATCTCCCATGTATCTCTCAAAGTGCACCTCCTCGACTCCCGCCTCAAAGGTATGACACATCTCATCTGATCTTCCAATCTTGACGATCTCCCCATCTTGCATCAGGGCGGTTTTATCGGTAAGTACCCTTATGGCATCTGGCCAATGAGACGTCAGAAGAAGTGATATATGCTCCCTCTCGATGTACTTCTTGATCGTCTCATGTACCACTTCTGCGGTGACGAAGTCCAACGTACCCGTCGGTTCATCTGCAAGAAAAAGTAATGGGTTTTTGGCCAGAGAGGCGCCACATATAACCCTCTGCTTCTCACCTCCTGAGAGGTCTCTTCCGATGGAAGCGGCGCAGTGATCCAGGCCGAGACCGGATATGAGTTCGGATGTACGCTCTTTCATCTTTTCCTTTGGATATCCAATGCTTTCTAGCGACTTCATGATATTCTCGGTGACCGCGAGGAAAGTATACAACGCAAAACCTCGTTGTGGCATGAGGGCTATCCTGTTAAAGATGCCCAGTGCGATCCTATCCTGATTCTCAAGCCCTTCCCAGTAGTCGATCTCAGCGGAAGACATCTTCGTTGAACATACCGGACAGGACTCTCCATCCATCGATGGATACTCTACCCGATTGCAATTCGGACAGTATGCGATGTTGAATACAATACTTCCATAAGTCGGCTCGTATCCCCTGGCGCCCCTTATCGATTGCATGAGGACAGATTTTCCAGAACCGCCCCTTCCCAACAAGCCAAACGCATCTTCTTCTTTTACGGTAAACGATGCATCTCTAACGACAGCGATCCCTTTAAACTCTTTTGTCACATTCTTTACCGTTAAAAAATCTTCAGTCAACCATAATTCCTCCTTTTGTTTGTTAAAGAACACGATCGAATCATATTTATCCTTTGCTATCAGCCAAATACGGTTATTAGAGATGGAGCATATGATTCTAGAGAGAATTTCAATTATTAGGCAGAGAATAGTATTTTTGGAATAAGGGCTACAAGCATAGAAGGGGCTATGCAGGAAGATTATATGAAATTCATCTTCGATGAATCTTCTATGCTATGCTACCCATAGTAAGATAAAAACAATCTATTCATCAATAGCGTCGTATCTCTCGAGCTTATTCCTGAATTCACTACCCATGATCTTGAACTTCTTCCTCCTTCCGATCACGTGTTCTACGACCCTCTTTTTCTCGTAATCCCCGTATCTATCCGCTATCATTGGATATAATCTATTAAACTCTTCGATACTCAGTCCCGTGAATGCAGACAAATCTTCGATTTGTGGCACCAAAAATCTTCGATTTTTGTGTGTCCTGAATATCTTTGGCTTCTTGGAGAGCAAGGTATAACTCATCATATTGTCCCATCCCAAGGAATAAAT
>RXIL01000126.1 GCA_004212085.1 Candidatus Methanolliviera hydrocarbonicum | reverse complement strand
ATCTCAGAATTCCTGAATTTTTTGTTGATCGTTTCCTTCTTATAAAGCGTCCTTTCATAGAGAGAATCGAGCATCTTAACACCTAATTTTATTTTATCTCATGATGAAAACATTTAAATCTTGTTCTTGTATAGATACGATGAGAGGAGAAGGGCGGCTGCCGGTGCCTTATGGGTGCTGAGGAAAGTCCCCCCACCATAGATAAGCGAGTAGGATTATCTACCTCCCGAGAGGGTGGGCTCTGGCACAGAAACGACACGTCTGCACGAAAGATGACGATGATGTGGTTAAAAGCCATTGAGGATTCGGGCAGGATCGTTGAAACGGCGAAACCTCGCAGGTGCAAGTCTTTTAGACGCTTAGATGAATGCCGCCAAAACAGAAGGGGGCTTACTCTCTCCTCTCACCCTTTCCTTCTTTTATCTCTATCTTGAGTTTCTCGCTATCCCCTTCCAAGATCACAGTAGGCTCTTTACCCTCTATCAGAAGCTCTTCAGTCTCACTTCGAATCTTTTCCAGGTTGTATTCCTCCAAAAAGATTCTCATCATCTCTATCTTCTCTTCCATCTCCGGTTCGTCTCCCAAAGAGATCATATATTCGTTCACGAGTTTCCAATAATATCTTTCGGCCATACATCCGACGCAACAGGTCAAATCCGGCTTAAACTCTATCTTAATCGGATCTTTCATCTTGCTCCCTTTGTGCGTGGTAAAAGTGTTGAGTAAGATAAACCTTTTGCAGAAGCAGATAGAAAGACCTATTCTCCTCTTATCTTCTCAAAGAGGTGTAAAAATTCCCTTTTGTACCTTCCAATCTCCGTAGAAAACGCAATCCCCCTTGAGTATAGCTCGGCTATATGTCTGTCATAAGGAACTCTCATCAAGATAGGAATCTCTTCATCCGAACAGAAATCCTCGATGATCTTATCGTCTCCCGACTTATTTATCACGACGCCAAAATTCATCTTTAATATTCTTAAGGCATCAACTGCCATCCTAAGATCGTGCAGACCGAAAGGGTTCGGTTCGGTTACCAATATGCAGTAATCACTTTCGTGAACAGATGCGACCATCGGACAGGCGGTACCTGGGGGAGCATCGATTATATTTATACAACCGTCTTTTATCTCCTCTTTAACCACATTTATCAAGGGGGGTGCCATCGGTTCCCCGACGTTTAACGATCCGGATGCAAATCTTATCCCATCTTCGCATCTGCCCCTTTCTAATATTCCGGTAGGGATCATCTCTTCGTCTATGGCATCTTCTGGACACGCTATCCCACATCCTCCACAAGCATGGCACAGTTCTGGAAAGACGATCACATTATCCTTCAATACCGCCAGGGCGTTGAACTCACAAAATTCTGCACACTTTCCACAAAAGTTACATCTCTCTAAATCCACCTTTGGAATCTTTCTAAAGACCTCGATCCTCTCATCTATCTTCGGATGCAACAATATATGGGCATTCGGTTCCTCAACATCACAATCGATGAAGTTGACGTCTTTAAGCGAGATTGCCAGATTCACCGCGATCGTCGTCTTACCCGTGCCACCCTTACCACTTGCTACAGAGATTATCATGAAAAACCTATGGTTTTTTCATATCCTACGTCCTACCTTCGGTAGGACTGTTCTTTTGTGAACTGTTCAAAAGTCCTTTGAACTTTTGCATGTGAGACCTCTAATTTGTTTTAGTGCGTCCAGTCTATCACGTTAACGTTTAATTTCTCTATGGTATCCTTTATCGTCTCGGAAAACGGGCATGGAAATCCGACCGGTACGCCCCTCGTTATACACGACGAGATTTCAATGCCCATGATCTTTACAGGCGTTGTCAAACGTGGCAAGTTGCAGTGTGTTTAATCTCCACTGTTCGACTGCATCTCTTATCGTTCCTGCGGCACCTACATAAACCGTTATGCCCAAGTCCTCAAACATACCCACCGCCTTGGGCCCGAGTCCCGCGCAGAGCATTATATCTACACCATACTTCTTTATCAGCTCAGGTGGAAGACCGACTCCTCCAAGATGCTCGCTCGTATTATTAAAAACCTTCACTTCCCCTGTATCGTCATCTAGTAGTGTGTAATACGGACACCTGCCAAAATGTTGATGAACGTAGGAATCCAAACCCTCCTCGTTTACACTTGGTATGCACAACTTCATTTTAATCACCTTACATCATTTCAGTTCCACAGTTCGGGCATTTCATACTTGGTTTAGTTCTTGGCATCGTACACCCACAATTTGGGCAGACGAATGAACCTGCTGTCTGCGTGGGCGGCATTGTTCCTGCTCGTCCCATGCCACGTCCCATGCCTGTGCCCATGCCTTGCCCCATGCCTCGTCCCATACCTGTGCCACGTCCAGACATAGGTTGACCAGTCGGTTGTGTGATGCCGCCCTTCACCTCTCCACTTAAATATTTCATCACGGCATCCTTTACCGGTATACCCTGTAGAGAAACCATCTCAACACCTGCCTGGCCAAAGACCGTCGACGCGTTTGGCCCGTAATTACCAGCGATGATGACTTTTATGCCTTCAGTTATCAGCATCTGAGCGGACTGAATTCCGGCGCCACCGGTTGCCCCGGAAAAGCTGTTATTAACAGTATAGGAACTTTTTATCTCTTTTCCATCTGCTTCGACTATTGTAAAAGCCAGACATCTGCCAAAGACTGGTGAGGTCATATCGTCAAGACCCCCTTTTCCACTTGAAGCAACTCCTATCTTCATGATGCCTTCACGTATGGGTATTGACTAATAAATTTTTCTATAGGCATTCCAAAAGTTTAATATTTTAAAAGGGTACCAACTTTAAAAGATGGACGAAGAAGAAAGTCTTAAAAGAAGAGAAGAATGGCTTGAGAAGATAAAGAAAGAGGGCAAACTAAAAGATTCTGCAAAAGATCATAGGATAATTCTAACGGCGCTTCAAAATCCAGCGAAGAGAGAGATGATCAAATTTATTGGCATCGGTAATAAAAAGAGTCTTGAAGAGGTAAAAGAGAGATTCAAACCTGATCTCATCCAGGCCGAACTTAACCTCAACATATTGGAAAAAGCGCTGTTTATAGAAAAGGTCGAAGAAGATGGAGTGGTTTTTTACACTATTACCCCGTTCGGCGAGGCGTATCTTTAGAAGTATTTTTTTAAATTTGGGCCGAATTTTAACACCCTATATACTTTTTAATCTTTTTTCTACCAATTCCCTATGGTATCTCTCCAAAACATCATCTATATCTACCCCCATATCTCTTGCTACCATCAAAGCAGATACCTCCCTGCTTATTAACCCTTTAAAATCCTCTCTCGCCTTATTTATCTCTGCCATAGCTTCCTTCTCATCGAGTTTCTTCTCCTTCATAATCCTTTTGAGGATCACATCTAAACTCTTCTCTTCTTTAAATTTAAATTTAAAATTTGGTTCTGGCTTAAAATCGTGTGGGAGATCAACTCTGTAGAAATCGAATTTTGTTCTGATCACGCCTTCTTTATCTTCCAATAGATTTTCTCTTACAGAGACCTCAAATATCTTCTCTGCCTCTTTCTTCGAGAACCATCTTAGATCGTGTGAGAGAGCAAAGATAAATTCTGATCTTGTTATTTGTCTCCTTTTTCTTAAAAACACCTTTGCGATTATCTTTTTGAGTTCACCCATAAAAAAAAGAGAAAAATAAAAAATTTGGTAGTTATATAAAGATCACACTTTACCTCTTCCCCGCGGACGCGATCAGTTCCACGTTATCGCTGTGGGAGATATTGTCTGGTGCAATCGCATACCCACTCACTATCGGAGGACCGGCATTTAATCCAGGGTAAGCGTTGATGTCTGGTCCTCCGGAAGCTTTATACGCCGCCCATGCAATCTCACTGCAGTAATATCTATCTCCCTCTATATGTTTGGCGCTCGGATAAAAGAGCGGAAGGATGAACATCCAGCCATAATTGTATGGCAGTCCTATCTTGCTCTCGCAGAACTTTACCGCCTTTCTCTTGATCTCATCCGTCGTCTTCACCCTGTAAACCGCAGTCTCGGTGCCTGTATGCAGTACCTCAGCATCCGCCTTTCTAACTTTGGGGGCCCACGCGTCCACAATCTTACCGTCTCCTGCATATACGGCGGTGTGGTACCAGTGTCCTCCTTCCAGGTACCCCTGCAATATTTCGTTCGCGGGGCCGAGAACGCCTGCAAACTCGGGTGGATTGATGCCGTGAATATTTATTATATCTCCCAACTCCAAAACGCTCAGATCCAGATCATTTCCAGCCCCACCATACGTGGGCTTCTCGCCTGGATGCTTCCTCTCATACGCCCCAACCATCCCCCCAACGAGATGATACATTATGTTCTGCATCAGCCCTGCGTACTTCTTCACAATGCCCGGTTCCTTCANCATCTCTTCTTCCATTTTTTTTCACCTCTCTTTTTATTTAAATTCTTCAGGGGAGGGGGCCCAGCAAAGCNTCAAGCCCCTTCATCAAACCAGCTAGCACGGTACCGAGTGGTTTNGCCAACAACAACGTCACAGGACCNATGATATCCAGCAGGAAATACAGGATCTTAAGTACAGGATCCAACATATCCAAGATAGTCTCTATTATGGGGCCAACCATATTCAGCAGGGGATCCAAGATCGCCTTTGCCATCGGAAGGATCGCTCCCACAATGGACGAGATGCTTATCGAGGAGATAATTCCCTTTATGTTGATTGATGAGATCATGTCTACGGCCATGCCCAACATACCCGGAACCATCTTCACCACCGATTCTATCATTC
>RXIL01000180.1 GCA_004212085.1 Candidatus Methanolliviera hydrocarbonicum | reverse complement strand
CTCCGCCTTTCCTGGGTAGCTGATCCCACAGATGAACCGATACCCACCAATAAGTTCCCGAAGATAGATCTCGGCGTCGGGCAGGTCTGGCCACTCGATATGACCCTGGAGAAGGTGGAGATTATGGTGGAAGAGGGATACAGTGGGCTCGGCGACAACATAGAGCACTACAGCAAGCTCGCGGATAAGAAGATGGGGAAGAAGGATGTAGAGGTTCCGGAGTACAAGCCCCTCTCGGATTATGCAAAGTCGTACAGAAAGGAATTGGGGGAGGTGCATCCTATATACTTAGAGCACCTCTAATCTTCTCTCTTTTTTTTATTTATTTAACCCCTCAATTTTTTCATAAACGCCTGTACCGGAAGAATTTTCACCGCCTCGCCGGCTGATCCCTCAATGGCGATCTTTTCGGACATAAACGCCTCCATCCCGTCGAGTTCTCCCGTCAGCAATTTTATGGTCATTGGCATCTCCGCCTTTATCTTAAGCGTCGGTTCCTTCAATTCTCCAAGCCCGATCGAGATCTTTCCCTCTTTTATCTCCAAGTACAATCCGAGAGGAACGTCCGAAAGTTCGAAGTTAATGCCGAGTTCTTCAGCGTCGCTCAACGCGCGCTCTAATTCATCGTATCTTCGGGCGAGTACCTCCATTGATTCGTTGATGAGATCTATACCATCTTTCATCATCTTCGGCAGATCGCCCATACCTTCTCCGATATCGAAGAACCTCCCCAATAATTCCGGCTCCTTTTCAAGTATATTTCCCATCTCTTCCTTCTTCAATGTCTCCAAAACGGCGGCACTTTCCTTTATTAAATCATTGAACATACCGACTATCTTATCTATCTCTTCTAGTACCATAATTTTTTTCAATGGCGTTTCCAATATTTAATTCTATCGGTTGACTTCTCTTTTTAACACAAATATTTTAAAACCTTGTATGCAGTCAGCTTTAGGGGATTGGGATGCAAAGTGAAAGGAGAAGATCAAAAGACCTCTTCAAACAGTTCACCAAACTATTCAAAAAGATAGGTGTGGAAGAGATAGCGGATCAAACGAGAGTGGATGAATTTTCAAAGAAATTAAGCATGAGAGAACATCTATTGATCATGTTATGGTACGTTATTGGAGATTGTATAACCCGAGTTGAGTTGTCTGACTCGTTGAAGGGGATCCTACCGGAGAGATACCATCTGATCGAGATCAGCAAGTCTCAATTATCGAAGGTGAACAAGAATAGGGACTACAGAGCATTCGTCTGGGCATTCTATGAACTCATCGATCTCATATGGAAAGATCGAAAACATTGGAAGATGAAACGAGGTCTAAAAGTTCTTGGGATAGATTCGACGTTCATCGTATGGAGATCCATGTATTCTAAGTTTGGGTATTGTGGATCGACCGGACGATTCCTCTAACCGTTATGGTCACACCTGGAGATGTACACGATTCCCTGGAATTCGATGACCTCTTAGAAGATTCAAACGTATTCGTCGATCTACAAGACGTGATCTTGGTATTTGACAAGGGTTACTGGAAGTTGGATAGGTTCAAGGAATTGGGCGAGAAAGGATACAGGTTTATCGCGCCGATGAAGATCAATACGACGTATGAAATTCTTTCTGAAAAAATCAAGGGGAAAATATCAGATGAGATCATTAGACTATCGAACGGCTCGATACTCAGATTGGTGACCTTTCACAATGATAAGAGAATTGAGAGATACATCACGAATTTGGATCTTCCACCGGAGGAGATAAGGGAGATCTACGGGATGAGATAGTCGATCGAGATATTCTTCAGAGAGATAAAGAGGAGATTGAAATATGGCGTAGATCCCTACCACGTATCCATCCCGCTTGCTTATTCATCCTCTGATGTCTAACGAGCATTGAAGATCGTTTTTTATTTGTTCGATCAAAGTAGCGTGGAGTATGACGAAAATAACGTCATGCCAGCCGATTCCATAGAATTTTATAAATTTTTCTGATCGGTGTCCAAGATCAGAATATTAAAAGGGTTTGAGAACGTTCAACCGCTAAAAAATTCGAAGAAGATCGATCAGTTAGCTATTTATATTGGAAACAGGGATGTGTAGATGTTATAGGGGTGTTCATCATGGATGGAGGATACATGGACGGAATATTACGGATCGATCTATCCAAGAATAAGTTCTCGATCGAAAAACTTTCAAAAAAGATATATCATGAATTTATCGGTGGAAAGGGTCTTGGAGCATATCTTTTTTGTAAGGAGGTCAAGAATGGGATCGATCCGTTGGGCCCGGAAAACAAGCTGATCTTTACCACCGGCCCAGCAACGGGGACTCCTTTCCCGACCTCTGGAAGATATTGCCTATTCTTCAAGTCTCCTTTAACGGCCATATGTGGGGTATGCACATCGGGGGGAACCGCGGCCGAGAGGATGAAGAGATGCGGATATGACGCCGTCATCGTCGAAGGTAGGGCCGAAAGAGGGAGCTATTTGATCGTTACCGAGAGCGGTGTGGAATTCAGATCCGCCACCGATATATGGGGGAAAGATGCCTTAGAGACAGAAGAGATTATAAAAGAGGATTTCGGCAGGGAGGAGGTTACAATTTTGACCATAGGTCCTGCGGGAGAGAATTTGGTGAAGTATGCGATGATCGTAAACGATAAGTGGAGGTGTGCCGGGAGATGTGGTCCGGGCGCCGTTATGGGATCGAAGAATCTGAAGGCGATTCTCTTCAACGGTTACAAAGACGTCGAAGCACACGACCCGGATCAATTTTACGAGTTGGCAAAGGAGCAGATAGAAAAAATACTGAAAAATACAATTATTATGGATAGTTATCGCAAATACGGAACTCCGGTGCATATGGGTAATCTCGCCGCTGAGGGGGCCCTCCCCACGCGATATTTCCATAAAGGGTATTTTGACGAATATGAAAAGATAAACGCAGATGCCATCGAGGACCGCCTGACCGTGAGGCATCTGGCATGTGGTTCCTGTCCCATCGCATGTGGGAGGTTGAGCAGGATAAAAGAAGGAAAATATGCCGGATTAGAACTCGCAGGGCCCGAATACGAGATTCTATATTCATTCGGAAGTAATTTGGAGATACCGGATCTGGAATTCATAGCGGCGTGTAATGATTATTCTGATCGAATGGGGATGGATTGTGAGTCGGCATCGCACGCGATCGCCCTTGCCATTGATGCCTACCGGATGGGTAAATTCGATCCTGGATTCGAATTGAAATACGGAGATCGGGAATGCGTGATGAGACTGTTGAAGATGATATCCACACGTACCGGCGTTGGAGATTTACTCGCGGAGGATTTGAGAACGGTAGAAAAGGGGTTAAAGATGGAAGGTCACGCGATTCAGGTGAAGAACTTAGGGGTCGGTGGATACGATCCAAGGGTGATGAAGGGCATCGCGCTCTCATACATGGTGAATGAGAGGGGGGGATGTTACCAGAAGGCTTCGATGTTTATGGTTGATCTGTTCGAGTTGGCTGATCCCATGAGTTACGACGATGAGAAGGTCGATCTTTTGATAGGGAGGGAGGACCTCTTCACCATCATGGACTCCTTTGTCCTATGCAGATTCCTTGGAGATGCTTTTGATATGGAAAATTGTGCCAAGGTGCTGGAGGTTTTAACCGGAGAGGCGTACGGAGCTGAAGAACTGACGAAGATCTCAAGAAGGATACAGTCGATCTTAAGGCTGTGGGACGTACGTGAGGGGATCGATAGAAAGGATGATCATCTTCCGAAGAGATGCTACGAGGAGCCTGTGCCCGATGGCCCAGCTAAGGGAGCGGTAGCGAATAGGGAGGAGGAGGATAGGTGGCTCGATATGTATTACGAGAAGAGGGGATGGGATGAGAATGGAAGACCTAGGGAAGAGATCTTGAGGAGTTAAATGAGTGAGCAATTCATCTTCTGCGATCTCAATAAGTGCACGAACTGTCGTCTGTGTATGTATGCATGTTCATTCGTTAAGAGCAAGAAGTTCTCTCCCATAAGATCGAGGATAAAAGTTCTGGATAAGGAACACAAGACGTTTGTCGCGATCACATGCAATCATTGCGAAAATGCACCATGCGTCGCATGCTGCCCAATGAAGGCTTTAAAGAGGAATGAAGATGGCATCATCGTGATAGACGAGGGGGCGTGCACAGGATGCGGCTGGTGTATTATACACTGCCCACTCGGAGCGATCTCCATCGACCCCGATAAAAGAGTGGTAACCATATGCGATTTGTGTGATGGAGATCCAGAATGTGTAAAAATATGTCCAACAGATGCGTTGGAAATGATAGAGGGAAGAGGTAGATATGCAAGTAAGATGCATGAGGTTGGATTGAAGATGGGCAAAGAGCTCTTATAGTAATTTTTTTGAGGTGTTCAGCGATATTTCATGCATTTCCTTTGCATATACTCTACTATCTGTCAGGTTGAGAAGTGCCCTGAACCATGTTCCAGAGTGTCCCTTCCCCTCTCCATATCTTACCCTTTCCCTACCCACCTCGATCGCCCCTTCCGGGCAGGCATTTTCACAAGCCCCACACAGCATACAATAGGCAGAATCTGCTTCCACGGGACTTCCATAGATCGCCTTACACGGACAGGCATCTACGCAAACCCTGCAGTCCTCCGGGCATTTTTCTGTCTTGATGACTATCCTGCCTTCATACATTCCCTCCTGGACTATCGCTCCGTTTGGGCAGACTCCCTGGCACCAACCGCACGCGATGCACTTCCCCTCATCAAAATTGAAAGATCTGTGGTATTTTTCTGCTTTTTTTATCTTTAT
>RXIL01000110.1 GCA_004212085.1 Candidatus Methanolliviera hydrocarbonicum | reverse complement strand
GTCTTTCCTTACACCAAAGTAATTGTATCCTTCATTCATCTCTGCCAGGATCTTCTCCTTTGAGTACCGTCTCATCTCCAGCCACTTCGATGGGTATTTTGATGCGTCTTTCCAGACCACTTTAAAAAGCCGTTCCAGCTCTTCTGTATCTTTCTCACCAAAGAGTTCCACCTTTAAATCTTCCTTCATTTAAAAATCTCCGATTTTCAAGTGCTCAAAAATCCTTTGGATTTTTGGCATAGCACAAATCAAAGATTTGTGCCTATTTGCGAATGGAACATTCGCAATCATCTTGTGGTCCACACTCATTTTATCCGTTTTGTTATCGTACCTCTCTTCGCAAACGTTTGAAATTAACACCCCACTTAGCTTTATACGCTCTTTTTATCTCGTCTTCGTTTAATCCCAGATGGTTGAAGAACGAGAGTAAGAAATGTAACACATCAATACTCTCCTCGAGTATCTCTTCTCGGCTTTTTTGTGGGTTTTTCTTCCAATATTTCAGCCCACACGCATCAATTAACTCTGATGCCTCTACCGATAGAGCTGTTGCTATCTGAAGAATTGANGGATCNTTGAAATGCTTTGATATCTCCTCATCCAATTCCTTCTGCAACTCAAGTAATTCTTGCATCTCNTCACCAAAATGTTCGATCTATATTCTCCATATATACATATCGATTGCATAATATGTAAAGAACCTCTTTTAGGGTATGACGCAACAATAAAATTTATCTTCTATCTCGATCTCGATCGTTCGATGAGGTTTGAAGAGGTTAAAGGGAGATACGACTCGAAGGATATTGAGACAAATATAGAAAACTTTTGGGGCGAGATCAACGCTTACGAGAAACAGAAGGGGAAAAAATCGGATGAACAATTCTTCTTTGTCGATGGTCCCCCTTACACAACGGGTAATATTCATCTTGGCACCGCGTGGAACAAGATAATTAAAGACGCCATCTTGAGGTATAAGAGAATGGACGGCTTTTCTGTGACGGATAGACCAGGATGGGATATGCACGGTCTCCCGATAGAGGTTAAGGTCGAAGAAGAACTCAAATTTAAGTCGAAGAAAGATATAGAAAGATATGGAGTGGCAGAATTCGTTGAAAATTGCATAAAATTTGCCTTGAGACAGAAAGAGAATATGACGGAGCAGTTCAAGAGATTGGGTGTGTGGATGGACTGGGAGAATCCATACGTATCGATAGATCCAGGCTATATGGAGTCGGCGTGGTGGACGCTTAAAGAGGCATATAAGAGAGACCTCCTTAAAGAGGGGTTTGGCGTCGTGAACTGGTGCCCAAGATGTGAGACCGCCATAGCCGAATCTGAGGTGGAATATGAAGATATGAAGGATCCGAGTATCTACGTCCTCTTTCCACTGATTAAAGAAAAATCTTCGATCTTTGGAGAAGATGAGAATGTATCTATTTTAATCTGGACAACGACGCCCTGGACTATTCCTGCAAACATTGCTGTGGCAGTGAACCCAGATCTGAAATATCTCGAGATCTCTTATTCCGACGATGGTGTAGAGAAGAGATTAATTTTGGCTGAAAATTGCCTTCCCATCCTTAAAAAGGGCGGATATGAAGATTACAAGATATTAAAATCTTTTTCTGGAAGAGAATTAGAGGGGCTTTTCTACGTTCACCCATTGAAGGATCTCATCCCAAAGCAGGAAGAATTTGAACACAGGATATTTACGGCCGATTTTGTGACGGATGAGAATACCGGTTCTGTTCATATCGCCCCAGGCCACGGAGAGGAGGATTTTCAGGTCGGAAAAGAACACGATCTTCCAATATTCTGCCCGGTGAATGGAGGGGGCAAATATACGGAAGAAGCGGGGAAGTATCGCGGAACGTATGTGAGAAGAGCAAACATAGAGATCATCAAGGATCTGGATGAGAGAGGATTTTTATTTGCTGAGGAAGAGATTTTACACAGGTATGGGCGCTGCTGGAGGTGTAAAACCCCTATAATATACCTATCGACGAGACAGTGGTACATAAAGGTTCCTTCAATAAGGGAGGAGATGCTGAAAGAGATCTCAGAGGTGAAGTGGTATCCCGATTGGGCTGGGTCGGAAAGGTTCTACGATTGGGTATCCGGGGCGAGGGATTGGTGTATCTCGAGGCAGCGATATTGGGGAATTCCAATTCCTATATGGAGATGTGACTGTGGAAATATAGAGGTGATTGGAAGCATAAAAGAACTGATGGAGAAGAGTTCAGAGAAGGATGAATATATGGGGAACACTCCTCAAAAATCGGAGATTTTTGGGATACGGAAATCGAAGATTTCCGACTACCTTGAATATATCAGATCGTTGCATCGACCAGAGATAGATGATGTCGTGATCAGATGTGAACGATGCGGAGGAGAGATGAAGAGAATAAAGGACGTCTTTGATGTCTGGTTCGACTCTGCAATGGCTTCCTGGGCAACGTTGGGATTTCCAAGGGATAAAAAACGTTTTGAAGAACTCTGGCCCGCGGATTTTATTACTGAAGGGCACGACCAGACGCGTGGATGGTTCTATTCTCAACTCGCGGCGAGCACACTCGCATTTGGAAAGGCACCATACAAGAGCGTTCTGATGCACGGTTTTACGCTGGACTCTGAGGGGAATAAGATGTCGAAGAGTCTCGGAAACGTTGTTTCCCCCCTGGAGGTGATCGGGAGATATGGGGCGGATGCGTTGAGGCTCTACGTCTTATCGAATGCACCATGGGAAGATCTGAAGTTTAGCTGGGAGGGCATGAAGAATACGTACAGAATCCTAAACATCCTGTGGAACGTCTATAGGTTTCCGCTTCCCTATATGAATCTGGACGATTTCGACCCATCAATTGAGTATGAAGAGATAGAGGATTATCTTAGGGAGGAAGATAGGTGGATAATCTCGAGATCACATAACCTCATAAAATTTGTAAGGGAATGTATGGAGAGGTACGAACTTCACGGGGCAACAAGGAGGATTAGAGATTTTGTCCTCGAAGATCTCTCGAGATGGTACATACAGCTGGTCAGGCCAAGAACATGGGTAGAGAAAGAAGATAAAGATAAATTGGCGGCTTATTATACAATTTATACGGTTTTAATGGATTTAACTCGGTTGATGGCCCCATTTACGCCTTATCTTGCCGAGAAGATATATCAGAATCTTAATTTTAATGGAGAGGAATCTATCCATCTCTCTTCGTATCCACGGGTAAGATACGAAATCATAGACGATGATCTCGAAAAATATATGGATCATATAAGAGATATCGTAGAATCTGCGGCAAATGCGAGAGAGAAGGCAAAGAGAAAGCTTAGATGGCCGATAAAAAGGTTGATAATATCTCCAGACGAAGAAGAGATTGTGGCGGCAGTAAAAAGACTGGAGAGTATATTAAAAGTTCAGACAAACACGAAGGCGGTTGAATCACTATCCGTGGGAGAAAGACTGGAAGAGAGCGAAGATGTCGTCTCCTCAAGTTTTAACGGAGGAATAGTTTATCTCGATGTCGAACTGACGGAAGAGATAATGGCGGAGGGATATGCAAGGGAGATTATCAGAAGGATCCAACAGATGAGGAAAGATCTGGATCTAAATGTAGAAGATTTTATAGAGGTCTCGATCGAATTGGGGCGAGATCTTAAGATACGTAAAGGATAAAGAAGAGCTCATATCTACCGAGGTTCGGGCGTCTCGTATAACATATGGGAAGGCAATTGGAGATCTGGTTAAGGCGTGGGATATAGTGGAAGAACGTGTTAAGATTGGAATTAGTTAAAATCAAGAAGTAGAAGTGGTCAAATGGATTTCTCCACGTGGGAGCCGATTTATGAAGAGATATTGAAAGATTTCGGTTTTGAGAGGGCAGAAGACGAGAGAAGTGCATCTATCTTATCGGGACTTTTGCGAGATCTTGATATAAAAAAGGCGTACGAGAAGATAAAACTGACGATAGAAGGTAGAAGGGTTATTGTATGTGGAAAAGCACATACACTGATAGAGGAATTGAAGAAAGAAGACTTAAAGGAAAGAATAATAATATCTGCGGATGGGGCAACTTCCTCTCTCCTCTCAATCGGGATCCTTCCCCATATAATCGTCACTGATCTGGATGGAGACGTGGAAGATCTCTTAAAGGCGAATAAATCAGGCTCTTTAGTCGTGATACACGCGCACGGAGATAATATAGATAAAATAGAAAGATATTCTTTCAAATTTAGGAATGCCATCGGAACGACACAAGCAAGACCGTTCGATAAGATATATAACTTCGGCGGTTTCACGGATGGAGACAGATGCGTATTCTTGGCTAAATATTTTGGGGCTGAAGAGATAAGATTGGTCGGTTTCTACTTCAATGATCCGAATGTCGGCGAGGTAAAGAGGAAGAAGCTTAAGTGGGCGGAGAGACTTTTAAGGATGGAAGAGATTATATAAAAGGGATTGTCCAACATTTTTAACAGGAAATATAAAAGGAGGTGAATAAAAGATGAAATTAAAAGCGACATTTATGGCAATGTTGCCAGAATCAGATCCGGAAAAGCATAGAGCGACTGTAAGCGCGCCACTGATAGAACTTACGGTTGTATGTGTTAAAGATATCGAAGAAGCGGTAAAAATAAGCAAAGACTTGGTTAAAAAAGGCGTAAAGGTGATCGAACTTTGTTCTGCTTTTGGAAATAGCGAGGTCGCGAGAATTTCTGAGGCTGTCGGCAAAGATGTAATCGTGGGCGTCGTCAGATTTGACCTCGAAAATTCGTCTAAGTTTCTGAAACTCACCGCTCTATAAAGACAAAAACATTTGAAA
>RXIL01000100.1 GCA_004212085.1 Candidatus Methanolliviera hydrocarbonicum | reverse complement strand
GGATAAGGAGGCGCTTCTTTTAAGGCGTCAGGAAGACTGCTTGGTTCGTAGTTGATATGTCCAGACTGTTTCTTCATAGTCATGTAACCGTCGCGCTGGTTGTTTCTTACATCCACCTTTGGACGATTGATCGGGATCTGCATATAGTTGGTTCCAATCCGATGGCGTTGTGTGTCTGGATAGGCGAACATACGTCCTTGCAACATTTTATCGGCCGAAGGCTCTATTCCTGGTACCATGACCGCAGGAGCAAACGCGGCCTGTTCCACCTCGGCAAAGAAGTTCTCAGGGTTACGGTTCAAGACCATCTTACCGATTGGTAAAAGCGGGAATTCATCTTCAGGCCAGATCTTCGTATCATCCAGCGGATCAAAGTCCAGTTTCTCTTCTTTTTCAGGATCCATCAGTTGCACGCAAACTTCCCATTCAGGATAATCACCCGTATCAATTGCATTATACAGATCACGGGTTGCGTGCTGAGGGTCTTTGCCACCCAACTCCTCCGCCTCCTTTCTGGTCAAAGTTTCCACACCCTGCTTGGTGATCCAGTGGTATTTGATGTATCTCCTCTCTCCTTTGGCATTCACCCACACAAAGGTGTTAACACCAAAACCATTCATGTGTCTGTGATCCTTCGGTATGCCCAGATCTGACCAGAGGTATGTGATCATGTTCGTTGCCTCTGGAGTCTGCGAGAAGAAGTCCCAGTATCTCCTCGGATCCTGTATATTGGTCACCGGATCAGGCTTCAACGAGTGAATCACATCGGGAAATTTTATCGCGTCTCTGATGAAGAAGATGGGCAGATCATTTCCCGCTATGTCGTAGTTCCCCTCTTCGGTGTAGAACTTGACCGCAAATCCCCTCGGGTCGCGTGCAGTCTCGGGAGATCCCTTTGAATGAATTACCGTGGAGAATCTAACGAATACGGGGGTGCGCTTACCCTTATCCTGTAAAAATTTTGCATACGTGTATTGACTCACGTTACCATAAGCTTCGAAGTATCCGTGGGCACCCGTTCCCCTTGCATGCACAACGCGTTCTGGAACTCGTTCCCGGTCGAAATGGGCCAGCTTCTCTATGAGGGGATAGTCCTCCAGAAGGGCTGGTCCCCTCTCGCCGGCGGTTAGGGAGTTCTGATTGTCTTTCACAGGGGCGCCCTGATTGGTCGTCAAGTGCTTAACTTCTTTACCTTTGGATTCATCTTCTTTTTTTTTATACATGGTGATTCACCTCTTTTGCGAATTCTCCCTTCGCGCTATCTTAACTTCTTTAAAAACTTCGAGAGCTTCAAGAAATGTCTCCTCTCCTCCTCAATTATTCCATCGATCAGATCGTGTTGATCCTTCGTGACGAATTTTTTTATCTCCTGATAATAGAGGATGGAATCCAGCTCTCGTTGGATTGCAAACTTTATCGCCGAGAAAGTATCCTTGACTGCGGGTAACTCCTTCTCCTGCATCTCTCTGGTGAAGACTGCATCATTTACATAGGCACGAAGATACGAAAAATATTCATCCGGGTAAATTTCTGGCGGCTCATATTTCTCTATCTTTGAAAGTATCTCTTCAAATATCTTTTTATGCCCGATCTCCTCATCGGCAAGACGATTAAACGCCTCTTTCGTCTTCCCATCTTCCGTCATCTGAGCCGCATAACGGTAAAATTTCTCGCCATTTTCCTCGATTCCGATGGCAAACTGAAAGATCTCGCTCACGTCGAAGGTGCCCATTTAAACTCCTCTCAAATGACTTTTTCCTCCCTGTGCTTTTTAAGGATCTCGTCTGCCAACCCATCAAGGGCCTTGAAATCCTCTTCTTTGGGATATCCTTTGGAGATAACAGGCTCTATCAGCTCCACCTTTAGATTTGATATCATACCGGTGATCGTCTCAACCAGCCTTCCACCCCATCCATAAGAACCGATTATCGATGCAAATTTTACCTTTGGTCTAAGTGCGTTCGCAAGGTAAGCCGCATAAATGACAACCGGATGCGGACCGGCCAAGACCATGGGTGAACCTATCACGATCGTGGCAGCATCTACCAATGCCATCGCCAATTCTCCGNTGTCAGTTTTGGTCAAATTGAACTGCTTTACCGTTATGCCCCTCTCGATTAAGGCGTCCACNAAGTAATCTACCATCTTCTTTGTGCTACCGTGCATTGAGANATAAGGGATGACCACCTCGTTCTTAACCTCGTCAGATGTCCATTCCCTNTANGCATCGAGAATAAAATCTGGCTTGTTATATGCTGGACCATGACTTGGTGCGATTATCTCTATCTCCAGATCTTTTATCTTCTCCAAGTCCTTCTTGATGATTGTCCGAAAAGGCATCATGATCTCCGCATAGTACCTCTTGGCCGCCTCGTATACCCTCTCCTCGTCGGTTACAAAGAGATCGCTCGTTGCCAGATGAGAACCAAGAAAATCACATGGGAAAAGCACCTTATCCTCTCTAAGATACGTGAGCATCGTCTCCGGCCAGTGAACCCATGGAGCGTGGATGAACTCGAGCGTCTTCTCCCCCAACGATAAGGTCTCCCGATCATCCACCGTTATGATCCTATCCTCAGGGATTAAGAGCAGATTCATCAGCAGATCCTTACACTTAGGCGTGCAATAGACCTTTGCTTCAGGATGGATATCGAGCATCCGTGGTAACATTCCAGAATGGTCCTGTTCGGCGTGATTGGCGATTACATAATCTATCTTCTCAACCCCAAGTTGGTCGAGATTTTTTATCAGCACATCCTCCATCTCCGGGTCCACCGTATCTATCAGTGCTGTCTTCTCACTGCCTTTCACCAGATAGGCGTTATAGCTTGTTCCATTAGGGAGCGGTATGAGTTCATCGAATAACCTTCTATCCCAATCTATCGCACCTACCGAGTAGATATTTGGTTTGATCTGTCTGGGTACACCCATTTTATGCCTCCTTTTTAAATTGGTCTTTTCCAGCGCCACAGACCGGGCAGACCCAGTCATCTGGTATCTCTTCAAAGGGTGTTCCAGGATCTATCCCAGAATCGGGATCGCCTTTTTCCGGATTGTAAACATACCCACAGACGCTACATCTATATTTTGCCATCTTTAAAACCTCCTTCTTTTCTTCTTTCTCTTCCTTTATATACGTCGGAGCGTTCTTTGGCGACTTACCGCGTTTTACCTCGTGATAGTATGCGTACGTCATAGGCTCCTCGTACTCGTCGATGACCTCTGCCCCGACCACCTCTCCGATGAAGACGGTGTGCGTGCCGACGTCTAAACTACCGACGACCTTTGCCTCCAAGTACGCTATCGAATTTTCTATGATTATTGGGGCTCCGGTCACGCCAACTTTATAGTGCATACCCTCAAACTTATCCAATTCTCTTCCCGATTTAAAGCCAAAATGACCTATGAACTTCATTGGCGCTTCTTTTGATAAAATTGAGACGGTTAAAACTTTACTCTCCCTAATAAATTCGTTGGTTAGATTCTCCTTATTTATGGCCACCGCTATCTTTGGAGGATCTGATGTTACCTGAATTACCGTGTTGGCGATCTGCCCGTTGAATTTATCGCCTTTTTTTGAGCAAACGAGATAGAGCCCGTAGCTGATTTTGTGAAAGGCTTTTGAATCCATTTTTATTACCTCTTTGATTTTTTATATGACCGTTTTTAAATTTTTAAAAAAACCAAAAATCACTCGGTAGTCTGCGCCGGCGGTGTAAAAACCCTCTGTGCCAATTCCTTATCAAGTATGAACAATCCGTTACCCTCGCTCCCAACAAGTTTTAGCTTGGCGATGATATCGTTGTCGTTGCCCTCTTCTTCAATCTGTTCGGTGACAAACCATTGAAGAAAGATGTTCGTGGCATGGTCCTTCTCTTCAATCGCAAGGTCAACGAGCCCATTAATGGACTTTGTAACGAACTTTTCGTGATCCAGCGTCTTTTCAAACATGTCCAAAGGCGATTCAAAGTCTGTCGGCGGTTGTGAGATCGCCATAAGCTTTACCTGCGTACCCTGGTCATTGACGTAGTCATATATCTTCATGGCATGCGTCATCTCCTCCTGATATTGAACCATAAACCAGTTGGCAAACCCCTTCAGTCCGATGAATGTACTGTAGGCAGACATAGACATGTACAAATATGCCGAATAGATCTCCTTGTTGATCTGTTCATTCAAAGCATTTACCATCTTCTCACTAATCATTCTTATACCTCCAACTATTCATTTTTTTATTAGTTCTTCAACTTCTTCTTTGCCATTCTCCAATCCTTCAACCTGCTCTTTGTCTTCTCTCAATAGTAAGGTTTGAAATTCCCCCATGTGTACCTTCTCTTCCTTTGCTATATCCAAGAGAACTTCTTTGATCTCTTCTTTCTCAGTCATCGCCGCGAGTTGCTCATACAGATTAATTGCGTCAAGTTCCGCTATTATCCCAATGCGAAGTATTTCCCTCTCCTTATCACCATTACCTACTTTTTCCAGATCAATCGGTATCTCACCAAACATATTAAGACCACTAAAATTCTCCTATTCAAGCTTATTTTACCAGATTCATCGATTGACCACAGCAGAATAACTCGCCACCGCCAACCTCTTTCACCTCAACCACATTCCCACAGATCTCACATCTGTATATCTCTCCAACCTCTCTAACTTTCACCATCTCGTCTCCTCTCCATCATTCCACTTCCACACAATTCTCCCAGAGACCGTGTATGTTACAGTATTCGAGTGCCATAAAAGATTTGAACTCCGCCACGGGCACCTGGAATCTGACGTTTGGGTTGGCGTAAACAGGTGCGAAATTAGCCCTTCCTATATCAATTACCTGCCCATCCTTC
>RXIL01000109.1 GCA_004212085.1 Candidatus Methanolliviera hydrocarbonicum | reverse complement strand
AGTTAGTCTGTGAAGATTGTGGTTTCGTATTAGATGATAATATAATTGATCCGGGCCCAGAGTGGAGGGCGTTTGATCATGATCAACGTATGGGGCGGAGTAGAACGGGACCTCCGGCGACATACACGATTCATGATAAGGGTCTTTCTACCATGATAGATTGGATAGATAAGGATTCCTATGGCAAGGCGATCTCATCACAAGACAAAGCTCAGCTGTACCGGCTTAGAAAATGGCAGAGAAGAATCCGGGTAAATGATGCCACGGAAAGAAATTTGGCGTTTGCCCTCTCCGAGCTGGATAGAATGGCATCGGCGCTCAGTCTTCCGAGAGATGTACGGGAGGCATCAGCGTTGGCCTACCGAAGGGCAGTTGAAAAGAATTTGATAAGGGGGAGAAGCATCGAGGGAGTGGCAACCGCGGCGCTATATGCCGGCTGTAGGGAGTGTGGCGTGCCAAGAACTTTAAACGAGATAGCCGCCGTGGCAAGGGTGAGTAGAAAAGAGATAGGAAGAACTTACCGGTTCATCGCCAGAGAGCTCTCTTTAAACTTTATGCCAATTTCTCCAACGGCTTACGTCTCGAGATTCTGTTCTGCGCTAAATTTAAGCGAAGCTGTGGAGACGAAGGCGCTGGAAACGATACAGCGTGCCAAGGAAAAAGAGTTGACGAGTGGAAAGGGACCAACAGGAGTCGCCGCCGCTGCAATTTATATAGCCTCTATAATATGTGGAGAGAAACGAACTCAAAGAGAAGTGGCCGATGTTGTTGGCGTTACCGAGGTGACGATAAGGAACAGATATAAGGAGATCGCCAAAGAATTTGGTTTAGAGATAATACTGTAGTTGCCCCGAGTCACGTAAAGTGTTTTAATCACGTCTATCTCATCTTATATTCCCACCAGATTCATCGAGATCATCAGGCAACTTATTCCTACTACGTCCATTACACTTGTGAGTAACGGTATCACCACATTATCAGGATCCAGACCCATCTTCCATGAAAAGGATGTGAAAAAATATGACATTAGAAGGGAGATGAATGTTATCATCGCTCCGCCGACCATACAAAGATAAAAGATGTTAAAAAATCCGGGACTGCTGAACCCCATGTTTATCGAGACTAAGTTTAATATTAGTGCCAATGCTGGAAAGATGCAAAGAGAGAGGATGAAAAACGGAAAAAAACTTTTTATCGTCTCCCAGCTCGGCAGAACGCCAAGTTTCTTCTCCTCGATACCGGTATAGAGGGATGATGATAACCTAGCGGCAAATATGCTGCCCAGATTACCGCCCGTTTCATTGAAAGAGGGGACCAACATCAATATTGCCGTATATATGACCACCTCATCCATTTTATACCCCAAGATTAGCCCACTTGTAGTCGTAAATACGGCACAGACGATGAACGTTGGAAGTGTCTGAACGAGGATCTCTCTTGAATTTTCTCTTCTAAAACCGTAATATAAGAGAAAAATGCCGATCAAAATTAAGATAATCGAGGCGATGGCATTATAATTCTTTAGATGTATACTCAAGAGAGCTGCCAAGAAGATGGAAGGGATCGTTATTATGTCACCCAATGCCGTTATCAGAGGCGTCGTGATATTGTCCGGATCCCAACCCCGCTTGAAGCTCTCGATGGAGATATATATGGTCGAGACCATCAATATTACGCCTGATATGAGACCGCCGATGATGGAGATGAATATCAGATGGGAGAGAGGTATCATCTGAAACCCGAGAGATCTCCCTATGAGATAGGCGAGAACTGCAAGCAGAAGTGACATGTTAAACGTCTGTGCGAAAGACGCATATATGTTGTCTATAATTAGAGGTGTTTTTTGAATTTTTGTGATTGCCGATGCATCGATCTCCCCACTATGCATCTTCGTTGCGAGCCTTGATCCCATCGAAGCAAAATTATTCCCCCGCATCCCAATCGCACCAGGGATTATTACGATAAGCCCTGGTAGAAGCAAAAGCAGTTCATTCATCCCTCCTAAAGAGATTCCCGCTAAAATATCTGTGAAAGCACATATCATCAAAACGACAAAGCTCTGCCTCAAAATTTCAGAAGAACTTTTTACACTCTTTAAAGCCGTGGCTAACCTTGTGTTTGATATCTTTGTGAAACATTGGACTATCTCTTTCGAGCGCATAGATCATACCCACGGTATTTGGCGGCTTTTTTCTCATCGTTGTATTTTGCCTCTTTAGAGGATAGGGTGGTTTTGTAAAAGCGATATTTAAAAGTTTCTTACCGATGTGCTGTCCTCAAAATCTTCGATTTTGGGATACGCAAATCTTCGATTTGCAACTATACTGAAAGGGTATCGCCTAAAAAGTGAATCTAATATTTCCGATAACAAAAATAAAGAAAAGAAAAAAGAGAGAGAATTACTTGGCTGGTATTATCAAACTCCTCTCTCCTGCAGGCGAGAACTCCCTCAAGGCTCCCTTTGCATACTCCTCTCTCACCNTCGAGTAGTCGAATTTAAGAGATGGATCTGCAAANGCCACCTTCACCAGTGGGTTTANGACGTANGCGTCTCCTATGGCGTAGTGTGCTGCCGCAGAGATCCCTGCATATTCACCCTGGTGGCCCACATTCATCGCGTAGTTCGGATAGTTTGGCCCTCTCAGCTCGAGCGGCTCGCCCTCATCTCCCCTGATTGAGAAGGTGTTCGTGGAACCACACTGATCCTGCAGGTCGTAACCGTAGAATCCGAGCCTTCCGTGTTTCTCCTTGTGGAGGAGCATGTGTAGATACCATCCGCTAAGGCCTGCCTGTGCATGTCCAGTCGCCAGAGAACAGCTGATCGCTGTGCCTGCCGCGCCTACTCCGGCCCTCTGTGAACCGCCGAAGTGATCCTCGAGAAGTGTTGGATAATCATCGTACTGCTCCAGCGCATACAGCGTCACCTCCGTACCTACGTCGAGCACGGTATCCATCGTTGCAGGTGCCTTCGCAATCCCGCCGTACTTCTTGTTTATGTAATCGACGCCGTAGTATGTAAAGTCGTCCAGTATGTCGTCTGTGTATGCGGCAGTTGCGTACTGCGTGAATCCGACACCACCAGACATGTATGACCCGAGCCATATCTGATCGTAGAGCATGACCCCAGCCGCGACGACCTCAAGGGAAGCCCTCGCAGGATCATCCGGATGTACCCTGTTCGCCTGTATGATATCTCCCAGAAGACCAAACTGGAGACCTCCAGGTTCATTTGGTCCCCTAGCTCTCCTTGCTGGCAATATAGATGCCATGTCCAGCGCTGCTGCATGTTTAGCTGCATAAGCAAAGTCAGCTACGGCTGCCTCACCGGCACACAGATGGTATGCATCTATCATCGCCATAGAGATCTGCATGGCGGACCACCTCTTCGTCGTACCACCGTCGCACGTTCTAACTACGGTCGTTGGTATGTGAACCGCCTGCCACATACTCTTTCCTATCGCCTCTTTCAGTTGTTTTGCCTGATCCTCGGGGAATAACTTGTTTATATCGATTAGATATTGATCCTCTATCTCATCGGCGAGTTCATCGTCTCCGGTGAAGACTTTTACGTAGCAGTCATCCACCAAACCTGGATGTGTCTCTACCATATGCTCCTGAACAACGGCGGCTCCGGGCATCGCGTGGTTTATTATATGCATATACTCGTTGATCGTCTCCGGAGTAACCTCCTTACCCAGCCTCCTCTCAAGCACGCTGTGTGCCGTGTCCAGACCGACGATCGTCGTTCTCCTTATGTCGTCCCAGAACTGCTGCATCGCGGCGTTGTTCACAAAGTGCAGATCGTCTCCCTCGCAGTAAGTCTCCGTCGTGGATGGTTTGTACGGCATCAAAACGCGCTGACCGAGAGGAATACCGCCGAGATGCAACATCGGATCGTATCCGGATATCCCTCTCTCCTCCGTTATCTTGTCGCCCCATTTTTTAAACTCCATCTTCCTTTCGGATTGCTCGATGCCCATTCCGACATGCTTCATCACTTTACCCTTCGGATCTTCCTCAAATTTCTTGTTCAAGGCTTCCACAAATCTTCTCTCTACTCCTGCCATTATAGATCACTCCTAAATTTTGAGCTGGTACCCCGCCGTTGATCTAAACTTGTGTATGCGCTGTACAAATTGGACGACTTCTTCATCGGATCTTATCCCTATTCCATCTTTTCTAAATATCGTCGTCTTCTCCTTTCTTTTATCTTCCGGTAGGGGCTTTCCAACCGATATCTTCTTATCGAGTGGCTCTCCGATCTGATTTTTTACGTAATATACATCTCCATCTTCGCCCAGCTCGGTTCTCCTCAACATATCGAACATCAAACCGTTCTCAAGAAGCCTCAGGGCGTGTCCATGAACGGTCGCGCCTCTCATACTGCAGAGAGCAGGTTCATATACCTCAGATTCCAGGAGATCCTTGGTCATCTTTTCTACATCCCTCTCCCTCGCTTCCACGATCCATCTTCCGGATAGCGATCCGGTATCCACTCCTCTGTACCTGTTATGCATCATCCATGCCCTGACATACGGGGTGGCTGGGGCAAAGTACATCGAATCTGTGAACTGGGTGTATCTGACCCTATCACCGGCTTTTGCTCCTTCTGTCGGTTCCACAAGTTCTCTGATCGGACAATCTGGTTCCTGCATCTCCTCTAACGGAGGATGTACGCTCTTATACGCCTCTCCGGGAGCTCTATGCCCCAATATCAATGCCACATCTTCGTCGGACACTTCTCTCTGTTTTTCAAGCTCGTATTCGGGATCCAACAAGTTTTTCCTGTTTTCGCTTATCTTTGACTTGCCCGGATAATATTGCTTTTTATATTCTGCCATTTTATACCTCCTTA
>RXIL01000022.1 GCA_004212085.1 Candidatus Methanolliviera hydrocarbonicum | reverse complement strand
GCTCGATTTTGATCCTTTGTTTCAGAACGAAGAAGGATGAGAGAACTATATTTGAGAGGGAAGCCTTTCTAATCGTGGCTCTCGGATGGCTTTTAGCCGCAATCTTCGGATCTCTCCCATATCTCTTCTCCTCCCTTCCTCCTATAGATTCCTTCTTCGAGTCGATGTCCGGCTTCACCACGACCGGATCGACGATATTAGTGGATATAGAGGCCCATTCACACGGTCTGCTATTTTGGAGGAGCATGACGCAGTGGCTGGGAGGGATGGGAATAATCGTCTTATTCCTTGCCGTTCTTCCAACTATATCTGCTGGAGGAAGTCGGCTCTTTAAAGCAGAAGCTCCGGTTTTAACCGTAGACCGAATAAGACCAAAGATGATGAAAACGGCCAGAATTTTATGGCTGATATATATCCTCTTCTCCATCATCGAAGTGATTTTACTATTTCTCTGCAAAGTATCTCTCTACGATGCGATCTGCACGACGTTCAGTACGATGTCCACAGGCGGTTTCCATCCCCGGGCAGAGAGTATCTCTTTTTATAAAAATCCTCTCGTCGAATTCATCGTGATCGTCTTCATGTTTCTCGCCGGAACAAATTTTTCTCTGCATTACAGGGCATTAAAAGGAGATATCAAGGGGTTTGGAAGGAATAAAGAGTTTAGGCTTTATTTAATTTTAATATTGGTCTCGATTGGAATTATCACGGCCGATTTAACGTTGAGAATTGGCGGAGATATTTTGGAATCTCTTAGATTTGCATCTTTTCAGGTGGTATCCATAACCACCACAACCGGATTTTCTACGGTTAATTTTGCGAGCAATACCTTTTGGACGGTCTCTTCGAGGTTAATATTATTCATTTTAATGTTCGTTGGAGGATGTGTGGGGTCTACCGCGGGTGGAATAAAAAACGCGAGGATCTATATACTTTTAAGAAGCATACGTAACGAATTCAGGCGCATCTTACATCCAGAGGCGGTCATGCCGGTAAAATATGGTAAAAAGGTCGTTCCGGATGAGATGTTACATTCAATATTCTCTTTTGTTATTCTGTATATAATCTTATTTGCCACAGTCGCATCCATCTTCTTTTTTATGGGCTACGATCCCGTCACGTCTCTCTCTTCCGTTGCCGCCACGATCGGAAATGTCGGTCCGGGATTTGCCCGTATCGGACCATTTAATAACTACGCCTTCTTCAACCCATTCGCCAAGCTGCTCTTGACATTCTGTATGTGGATCGGGAGGCTCGAGATATTCACCGTCTTAATAATTTTCTTACCGGCGTTTTGGAGGAGATACTAAAGTATGGGGAGGAATAATACGAAGTCCAACGATCGATCTTGTGAAGATGAAAAAATTTTGGACAGATACACCTCCAAGGTAAATGAGAGACTCAAAGATTATTTGAACGGCTTAACTGGAGAATTGAAGCGTTACCACCCTTTTATGGGTCTATGTGCTGATGAATCCAGGGAATACATACTCAGGGGCGGCAGAAGGATCATGTCTTGCTGTGCACTTTTAACGTACGAAGGGTATACAGGTGAGATAGATGAACGGATACTCGATCTCTGCGTTGCCATAGAGTTGTATAGACACGCGATATTGATCCACGACGATATTGCCGACGAAGATGAGATGCGAAGAGGGGGCAGATCCTTCCACAAATTATTCGTGGAAGGATACGATGAGCGATTTGGTAACTCTCTCGCCATCTTTTATGGGAATCTATTGTTTGCCCAATCGTTGGAGTCGATCAAAAATTCTGGTATTGATGAGGAGACGAAGGGACAAATAATCGAGCTCTTCGCGGAGAGCTACCAAAGCGTCAATGAAAGCCAGATACTGGACATCTTATTTGAATACACCATACCAACGGTCAGAGAATGGGAGATCATGGCATCCAATAGAGCATCGCCTCTATTCGGAATGATTATGGCGGGAGGAGCAATGCTCGGAGGAGCTCCGGAAGACGAGATGAAGGTTCTTACGCGTGCAGGTGGGCATATCGGCATATCATTCGATATACAGGACGACATCATCGGCACATTCGCGACGGAAGAGCAGTACGGCAGAGCCGTCGGAAGCGATATAATTCTATGTAAAAAGCCGCTGCATATCGCATACGCCTATGAACTCGCAGAAAGAGACGACCTCGAAATATTGGAACGCTTGATGAATAAAAGATCGGAAGAATTCTATTCAGACGATGAACGGATTAAAACTGTGAAAGAGATCGTTTCAAGATGTGGAGCACTTGATAGGGCAAAAGAGACATCCAGATATCATGCCAAAAAGGCGATCGAGCTGATTAGATCCACATCAATAGACGATGGAGTAAAAGACTTTTTTACGGGATTTATCGGTTTTGTGGCCGAGAGCCTTGAATGGTATGGATAGTTCTCCGTCTCATCCATCTTTTTCTGAAAAAGATAAAATTTTATTCAATTCTCTTTCCACCGCCCTCTCCACAAAATCCAGCTCTGCGTTGGCATCTATCTCAATGAACCTCTCTTTCTCATCATCCGCAAGCTCTAAATAGTTTCTCTGGACCTTCTTTAAGAAGTCGCAAATCTTCGCTTTGCGTATCTCAAATCTTTGATTTGAGAAGTCCTTATCCCCCAATTTGGTCCTCTTTCCATCTTTTCTCGAAATCCTCTCAACCGCCACATCGACATCGGTGACGAGAAGTATCGTTCGATCCGGGACAACTGAGAAAGGTTCATGTATCTTCTTTAGCCATTTTATTGGATCTTTTTCGTCCTCAAAAATCGAAGATTTTTGGGATCTGCTGAAAACTCTTCGAGTTTTGGCATGTGAAAATCTCTGATTTTCACGGCGACGAATCAAAGATTCGTCTGCATCCCACCCCGAAGGGGTAAGGNCCACGACGAAGTCGTCAGGACAAAAGTATTTTTTTAGTGTAACGCCCTGATAGGCGTACCTGCTGTCTATGTAGCGATCCGTTATCACATCTTTCCCCTCTGCAAGAGCGGGTTTTATCAACTTTGAGAGATGCTCCGCGTGATCAGCTAAAAATAAAAAAGCCAAAGAGAAAGGATCTATATCTGTATCTGAGAGTTCTCTTGCTTTTTTACCAATCGCAAAATCTGTCGGTTCCGCGGTGAATATCACGTCTTCCGAGAACCCCTCCTCACCCCACCGCCTCTTTATCCTCTTTAGTATGGTGCTCTTTCCCGATCCATCAATTCCCTCGATACTTATCAGTTTTCCATTCATTATGAAATCTTCCTTCAGAGTTAGCTTTCTACTCTAATTTCCTCATCTTTATCATCCTTCTATCACTCAAAACGTTCATATCTCGCCTAACAGATATCTCAAAACCGAGCTCCTTCTCCAATGTGCCCTTTATCACTCCAGGAGGAACGATGGTATTTATTATATAAGCAGGTCGTCCACCCTTCGAGCCTACCTCCTTTCTTCCCATATCGATGCAGTTCATCCTATCCAATACGGCATTCTCTCGCTCTATCGTCTTTCTACCGACGGTGAGTTTATCTCTTATCTCTGGAGAGATATCAAATTCTTTCAAATAAAGGTTTACGATCGCCTCATAGATCTTCACCTCTTCTGATATCGTCATCCTTTCATTCTCCATGCTAGATACGACCGATAGAAGGATAATTTTCTCCCTCAAAGTAAGTCTTTTTATATCGTTTCTCCAGACGTATCTCATTGCTACATCTCTCGATATTTTGATATCTTCTTCACTTATACAATCTTCTTCCCTCCTTTCCGCAAGTTCACAGGCACTTCTAAGAAGATTTATGGCATATCTAATATCTCCTCTGTGCATTCCAAGATCAATATCTGTTGTAAACTCTGCAATCCTCTTCAATGCTTCTCCTCTGTATGTTCCCGGATATAAGGAGAGCTTTGCCCTCTGCTCAATTATCGAATATACTTCTTCTTCGGAGTATACGTCAAAATATATCTCTTTACCCCAAAGTGAAGATTTAAGGGAGACGTAACTCGACTCATCGAACCCTTTGATCTTCCTTAAAAGTTTGTTGGTATCATCAATTAGGATGGTTAGACCCAGGTTTGGGCAGTTCTCCTTCTTTATTATGGGTCCAACGAACCTGGCAATCTCTTTATAATTTAATCTATTCGCATCGTCCAAGACTATCTGTAAATATATCTCGTTCTCTTCTATTATCCTGAATATATCCTCGAATATATCAGATGTCGATATTCTCTTCAATCTTCTAATATCTTTCTTCTGTGTTAATATGTTATAGACTGCAGAAGCCATCTTGTTGGCGGTCTCGTGCTCAAGTCCGATCTTTGGGAATATAACGCTCGGAAATTTTTTCTCGACCTCTCTCGAAGCATACAGAACGGTCTGTGTCTTACCAGAGCCGGGACCCCCCTCAAGTATCTGAAGATCCAGATACGGCTCACCCCCTTTTATCAACGGCTTGAAGGGATTTATCATCTCTAAAGCCTGTTTTTTTCTTATTAAGAGATCTCCGTCTTCTGGAGTTATGCATCGCCTCGGATCCAAATAGGAGATGTCCTTTATGATTCCTGATGATTCCGAGAGATCTTCGATGAGACCCATAACAAATCTCCTTTATCTTGTGGTCTTCCCCTATATGATATTTATTATTTCAGATATTCATCAAAAAATTTTACCACTTTTTCCTCATATTCTTCTTTATGGGTGGAATATGCCCTGATGTGACCTGTCTCTTCCACAACCCAGAGAAACTTTGGTCCTTTTGCTCTGTCATATATCTCATAAGCATCGTTCAAAGGCACGACTATATCATCATCTCCATGAATTATGAGTATTGGGATGTCTATTCTATCAATGTTTACAGTTTTGCCGTCATCATCTTTTATTCCTGTTTTAACCCGTCTGAAGAAGGAGA
>RXIL01000178.1 GCA_004212085.1 Candidatus Methanolliviera hydrocarbonicum | reverse complement strand
ACCGGCACGGCGTAGCCCCCCACCTTCTCGATAGTTAAAGAATAACCATCCATTCTCATCAGTATGAGCCGTATCTCCCGTGCGAAGCCATCCACCCCTCGTCTTCTCCTCGGATTCCTTCTTCTTCTTATGGTACTTTATCGTCATCGCCGATTTCATAAGCGACTTTTGGCAAAGATGTCCTGTGACGTTGGGGGGATATTCCCTGTCGTTGTCATCGAGTACCCTCATGTCGAGTATTAAGGGGAGGGCTCTTCCCATAGAACCGACGGGGCCAATACCCGGTTGCTTAAACGTGGCTCCTCCATCAAGCGCCCCGTACCACTCCAGAATTTTTACGTTGAAGCGCCTCTCAAAGGCGGACCATATACTCCTAGGAGTGCCGGCATCGAGTATGAACCTAACGGGGTTATCCGCATCGTCCGGTTTGGACGGTTCGCTGTAGATCGCGTTCATCATCCCGCCAAGGAGCGAGAAGGTGGTGCATCCATACTCCCGACATATATCCCAGATACGGGTCTTGGTGAAACGCTGGCTCACCACCCCCTTTGCTGGGGTATAAATGACGGGAAATATGAGAGATGCATTGATATTTCCGTGTGCGA
The DNA here is from genome assembly GCA_004212085.1 of Candidatus Methanolliviera hydrocarbonicum. Classification (GTDB taxonomy): domain Archaea; phylum Halobacteriota; class Methanoliparia; order Methanoliparales; family Methanoliparaceae; genus Methanolliviera; species Methanolliviera hydrocarbonicum. The sequence continues at coordinate 4,375 of RXIL01000178.1, read as the reverse complement.
AGGAGAGACCGCTGTATGCGATATCGTCCGCGGTATATCCCCATATAAATTGGCCTATAATCGAATACATCGCCGTTCGTGAGTGGCTGACGAGCACCCCTTTTGGTAGCCCTGTCGTACCTGATGTGAACATCATCTGAAGGGGCATCTCCGTATCGGTGTACCAAACGCCCAGATCGCCCGGTTCCTTCTCCTCTATCACATCATTTAAGGACGGGTACTTGCCCGTCGTCACCCCCAATCGCCCGGTTCCTTCTCCTCTATCACATCATTTAAGGACGGGTACTTGCCCGTCGTCACCCCCGTCTCGATCCATGGCTTGTGTACCAGATATATATGTTGTACTTTGGGGAGTTTATCCTTTATCGCAAGTACATTCTCGAGTAGATCTTCGGTCGTGAATATCGCCTTAGAATCGGAAAAATCTACTTGGTGTCTCAACAAATCTCCCTTTGCCCGATGTTCGATGGGCACGATGGTCGCTCCTATCATAGAAGCCGCTATCGTGAGATAAATGGCCTCCAAATGGTTCTTCATATACGCGGCGAACCTATCGCCCTTGCCGATCCCCATCTTCTGAAGTTCCGCGGCAATCTTCTTCGAATTTCTGTAAAGATCGCCATAACTCGCTTTATCGTCCGGAAAATCACCGTTTTCGAAGATGAATTTCTCTTTATATGGCTCTTCCCTTGCTTTTTGTTCGATAACGTGCGAGATGATCTTCTTCTTGTATACCTTTTCCGCCATCTTTTACAACTCCTATCTTTCCTCTTTTTCCTACAATACAAAATAAAGTAAGAAATAAAATAAAAAGTGAAAATTTCCTACTTTATATGTAAATCTTCTTATCCGCCCCCGCTTCTTCTGCTATTATGTCGATCTTCCTTCGTATAGTGCTGTCCGGGTATACTTGGCAATACTCGGCATCTCTCATCAATATCTCTACCCCTGTGTCGTGCATGTAACCGTAGCCACCGTGAACTTGGACGGCGTCTGTAGCAGCGCTCATTGCCATGTCTGCGGAGGAGATCCTCGCCACATCGGAGAGATACCCATTTCCCCCTTCCTTGCATGCCCGGGAAATCACTGATCTGGCGGTCTCTATCCCCACGAACATATCTCCGAGCATCCTTCGTATGTGCCGGTGATTTATGATCTCAGTACCTGCCTGATACCTCTGCTTGGCATAGTCCAAGGCGTATCTGTAACCTGTCTCCGCCACACCCAACGCCAAAGATGCGACCCCTATATTGGTATAGATTAACGATTCCTCCAATACCTCCTTTGACGTTGCAACCAGATTATCTTCGATCAGTTCGACGTTATTAAATTCTACCAGTGCCATGGGGCTCGCACGAAGACCGAGGGCGTATACCTCTTTAACGACGATTCCTTCTGTGTCCGTGGGAACGGCGAAACATCGAACTTCACCATCCGTCTCGATAAACATCGTGAAGAGGTCGACATTGCGGGCGTTAAAGACAAAATCTGCCCTTCCACTGATGATATACCTATCTCTCTCACTTTTTAGAGAGATATCGGGCTGTGGGAAGATTATCGTGGCGAGCTTCGGTCTATCGGACCTCATAGATTCCACCAGTGGCGTCAGAAATTGATCTCTCATCCTCCGATCGGTCAGAGACATGAGGGGGATCTGTGCCACGTTGTGAACAAGGAATATATTGGCCACACCGGCGGATCCTTTGGCAAACTCCTCTAGTACGACGGAGAAACCCTCCAAATCTAGCTCCTGACCGCCATCTCTTTCTGGCAACACCATCGAAAGATATCCCAGTTCACCGCCCTTTTTGATTATACCCCACGGGAAGGGCGTCTTAGGCATGTCTATCTCCAAGACGATATCTCTAGGCAGCTCCTTGATCGCGAACTCCCTTACGGAGTCGCGTAAAGTTTTTATCTCCTCTTCCTTCATTTCAATACCACCTCCGACGTATCATGACGACCGGGCTGTTTGGTGCACAACATCTTATACGACGCGATCGTGTTGACCTGGTTCGTCCCCTCATATATCTGATTTAATTTTGCGTCACATAATAGCTTCTCTATGCCCTGTCGATACGTCGAATATCTGGGCCCCATGAGGTTCAATGCTTCTGTGGCGATCCTCACCGCCATGTCGCCGGCAAAGGGTTTAGCCGACGAAGAGTAACCCAATAGACGCTCTACCATATCTTCGGGCATGACATAATCGTACCATACCTTGTCTATCAACCCCTTGCAGGCATTCGAACCCATAATCTTGTGCAAAATACTCGACAAGATGGGCTGTACCACAGGATCGAACAACACTTCCCTGATCATGCTGTTCATCGATTCTGGTATCAATTTGAGCGGTTCGAGAATACCTATAAATACGCTGTCCAGAAGGCCACATGAATCCATGTATCCCTGTCGCGCCATATGAATCTCCCTCTGCCACGTCCCGAGTGCCATCTGTATATCGTTCTCATCGATCAACTTATGTCCATTGATCTCTGTCTCCCTGGCATATTCCAAGAACCTCTCGTAGACACCACGCGCTATTCCGGTGCCTATCGCCGCAACACCAGCCCTGGATGCGGCAAGGGTGACCGTACCTCCTGTATAGAATCCAGTCCCCACAGGACCCAAAAGGTACTCATCAGGCACGAAGACGTGATCAAAGTTCGTCACTGTCGTCGGATAGAATCGCTGCCCCATCTTCTCCTCGTTCCTACCACAAGAGAAGCCCTCTGAATCAGTAGGTACGAAGAAGAAACACGAGGTCTCATCCGGTCTCTTATGGTCTAGGTGGCCCAACACCGTTATGTACTTAGCTATATATCCATTTGAGGTAAATTGCCTCGTACCGTTGAGGACATATCCCCCTTCAACCTTCTCCACATCGAGACTAAATTCCTTGGCCATGTTATAAAAATCGGCGTCCTCTGCATCCGAACCACCGGTCGTATCGGTGATCGCGTATGCAACATAAGCTATCTCTCCGTTTCGCTCTTCTGCTAGAATATCATATATGATGTCGTATCTTGCCGTTAATATTATCGGGAGAAGCCCCAACCAGTGGTCATTGAACGCTACGGAAAAGCCGGCGCAGCCTGCGGACATCTCATCTATCGCTGCGAATGTTGTCGCCATCGCTCCCAAGCCGGGACCACCAAATAGTTCTGGCCACAACCCTAGCATCTGGTAATAATCCTCCTTTCCTCTTCTCAACAACCCCCCAGTCTTCATCAATTCCCAATACTTCGGATCCTTGTCGTAGAAATATCGATCCTCTTCCGCTTTCTTATGATATTCTATGGCGTTTGGTACGACATATTTATCTACGTATTCTCTTACATTTCTAAACGACTCCTCCACATCTTCGACGTATTGGGGGTCGTATCTCTCGATCCAATCCAGACGCGGGAAAAATGTTTTCACGAGAGAAGGTTTATATAGCGGCCCCAATTTCAAAACGGTTTCAACCGTGTTTTCAAGCACCTTCAAAGCTTTTATCAAACTCATATATTATTGCCTCCTAATTTAGATCCGTTCAACTAATCTATTCCACAAGTTTCATCTTCTCGATCAAAGGCCCCAATGGACCGGTCGTCATATACGTAAGCTTTTTCGTCATCGGGGCAGAGAGCTCCACCAAAGGTCCGAGCGCCTTCATGCCGGGGGTCAACATCTCCACCAACTTCTCGATCTCTGCATCGAATACGCCTAAGAAGTATTCCAAGAGCCCGAGAACCATTGGGACGGTCGATCCAATCATCTTCATAGTAGTCTCCATGAGGGTACTTAAGACGCCTTTCACACTGACCGTGCTCAGCACACCCATCACCAAATCCGAGAGAGGTTTGATGATTTTACTTGGATCTCTCGATGCGATTACAGATCTGATCGCCGGTAAAACCGTTCCTCCAACTGTTCCCAACATTCCCATAACTGTCCCCACCATTCCTGTGGCTCTTCCCAATATCCCCCCCGAAGAGCCGAGTAAACCAACCAAGGCTCCCAGTATCGGACGAACCAACTCGACCAAGGCTCCCAGTATCGGACGAACCCACGTGACCAAGACTCCCACTACTGGAATATCTTTGGTTAAAGATTCTAAAAATCCCATCAATGTATCGACTGCCCCAGTAAATCCGTCCAATAGACCTCCCAAGATATCACCAGCCTCTGCTTCTCCTCCTTTCATTTCGTTCATGTTTTTGCACCTCCTTTTCATGTTCTTTTTAAGCAATAATTGCAAAGGGAACACTACTATTTAGCTGTTTCTCTTGCTTTATTTTGGTAATGTCCTAATATACGATAGTTTATTAAACCCTAAAGCTATTTCCTCTTGGTTGATCACATGTCTCGCCCAAGAGGAGAAATCAAGGTA
>RXIL01000092.1 GCA_004212085.1 Candidatus Methanolliviera hydrocarbonicum | reverse complement strand
ATAAGTGTTTCTGCCGTTCCCAAGCTTACGGCAAGTTTGCATATCTTAACTCCTTGTAGCATCGAATATACGTCTTCCTCACTGCAAAGTTCAAAAGAGAGCATACCGCCACATCCATGCATCTGCCTCTTTGCAATTCCAAAGTAGGGAAACGTATCTAACCCCGGATATAGAACTCTTTTAATCTTTACGTGCTCTTCTAGGAATTTTGCCACCTCTACCGCATTTTCTTCATGTCGCTTCATTCGTAATGCCAACGTTTTCAGACCCCTTATGATGAGCCACGCATTGAAAGGACTTATTACGCCTCCATAATGTACCAGAATTTTTCTTATATTCTCCACGGATTTCTCATCCCCAACTGCGATACCTCCCAACGCGTCTCCATGCCCGCAGAGGTATTTCGTTGCACTATGCACGACGATATCCGCTCCCAGTTTCAGAGGTTGCTGAAAGTAGGGGCTCATGAAGGTATTGTCCACGACGATCTTTATATCTTCATTTTTTTCCTTCGCGATCTTTGAGATGCCCCTTATATCGGAGATCTTCATCGTTGGATTTGCAGGTGTCTCCAAGAATACGAGTTTTGTCTTATCCCCGATCGCATCTCTTACCTCTTCGGTTCTTGAGGTATCTACAAAAGAGACCTCAATACCGAGCCTCTTAAGATCCACGAAGAGGGAATATGTACCCCCATAGAGAACATCGGTCGAGATGAAGTGATCGCCTTTATGCATGGAAGAGAGCATCACCGCAGAGATCGTGGCCATTCCAGATGAAAATGCCACGCAGGATTCTCCCCGCTCCAATGATGCCATTTTTCGCTCCAATATCCCCTGTGTTGGATTTCCCGCCCTCGTGTAGACATAAGAACTCTTTCCAAGAATAAAGGTGGATGTTTGATGTATGGGAGGAGTTAAATCTCCCCCGTCCCCCCCTCCATCATGTATCGCCCTCGTAGAGAAACCTATATCTTTCTCAAATAAGGGTTGCCGCACTTAGGACACTCCGGTTCCATTGTTGCATCCTCTAACTTCCCTTTCCATGTACATTTAGGACACTCCACGGTGCCATCCCTCTTTTTTATTAACCTGAACATCTTTAAATGCCCTGTAGTACATTCTGGGCATGTCGGCACCATAACGGCATCTTTCTCATCTCCCGTCCAGCCACAAGCCGTGCATTCGAGCATCTCAATCACTCCTTCCTACCGTATGGACATTCCACGATACACTTCATGCAATATGGCAGATCCCCGTATTTCTCCTGCCACGCTTGGTATTCTTTGATCTTTGGATATCTTCCCCTGTATTTCGGAATGATCGCATTGACCGTAGGTCTTGCCTTCACCCAATCATCCGGGGGGATCTCGATCTTGCTCAGTTGCATCCATCCCTGTGTCCCCCACAAGCACCTATTTAAATCGATGTTGTATGGCGGTTTCTTAAACGCATCTATCCCCTGCGTCGGGCAGAGATCGGCGCACTTCTTACATTCTTTACAAACCCCCTCGTATATCGACCCGGCAAAAAGTGCATCCGTCTTCAACGGGGCGTTGGTAAAGATGGTGGCCAATTCGATTCTCGGCCCAAATTCTGGCGTCAATAAGGCATTATTCATTCCCATATCTCCCAATCCGCACATCATACCGGCGTATCGATGGGAGATCAGACAAGCGGACCATCTCCTCTCATCTATCGGAATTACTGGATCTACAGGAACAGCCTTGTATCCTCTCTCATCCATGAATCCTACTAAACGAGACGCGATATCCCTCAATCTTTCCTGTAATTTCGCTCTGAACGATGCAAATGTGGTCAGAAATACAAACGGGTCATCGGACGGAACATCGAGGATGCCCTCCGGATAGTTGACACATATCGATATTATGCTCTTCGCATCCTTCAGTATGTTATAAGGAGACGTGAAGAAGAACGGCGTCTTATCGCACCTATCTGCCTCTCCTATACCGATCTTAGCTGCTCCAAATTCGATCCCTTTCTCTTTTATCTCCTTTGTCAATTCTATATCCTCTTTCATTTTATACCTCCTCTGCAATCTCTTTCTTTAATGCCTCTGTTTCCGTTTTTATCATGAGATCCACCATCTTTTCCGGATCTCCTATATTCATTATCTTACCATACCTCACGTACATCGCGCGGTCGCATACCATCTTTATGAAGTCTATATCGTGGCTGATGACCAGATAGGTCTGCTTTAATTCATCTCTGGCACTTCTGATACCCTTTGCAATCTCGATCCTTGTTATCGGATCGGCCGTACCCGTTGGCTCATCCAACAAAATTATCTTTGGGTTCTTCATCAAGGCGATGGCAATGGATACCCTGTGGCGTTCTCCTTCACTTAGCTCCCCAGGAAACATATAAATTATCTTATCTATCTCATCGTCCTTAAAGTTCATAGCCCTCATGACACCATAAGCCCTTTCGAGTTTCTCTTCATCGGGTATATCTTCTTTGATGCCACCGATCAGGTTCTCCAACACAATCTCGCCCTCGTGCATCGAGTATTCCTGATGTAGAATATCCATAAAAGGGGTGGCTATCCCCCTCCCATCAGGACCAGGAACGGTCATATCGATCCATTGATCACCCGACCTGACTCTTATCGATCCAACGGTAACGGGCTTTATCCCCATGATCATATCGGCTAGCGATGTCTTTCCACTTCCGCTGAGACCCACGAGTCCAAATATCTCATTCTCCTTTATATCGATGCTTACATCATCGACAGCTTTTGTCAGACCCCTATCGAACGTATAGTAATACTTCTTGATATGTTCACACCTTACGGTTGGTTCTCCCCCCTCAAATCTCTCGACGTGCATCTCCTCAATCCTCTCTACGAAGGCGTTATAGACATCATCGGGATTTCCCTTTACGATGATCTCTCCATAGTCCAACAAGGCCGCCTCATCGCTCAACAACTTAACCGCCTCTGGCCAATGGGATGTCAGAACGAAGGAGATACCACTCTCGGAGATGGATTCTTTAATGATCTTATGGACGATATCACTCGTGATCGGGTCCATCGTGCCCGTAGGCTCATCTGCCAGGAAGAGAAGTGGATCTCTAATCAAGCATAAGGAGAATATAACCCTCTGCTTTTCACCTCCAGAGAGGTTTCTTCCCAGATGATAAATTCTGTGCCCCAATCTAACCTTCTTTAGAACATTTATAGCGCGATCCTTCATCTTCTCCTTCGGGTACCCTATACCTTCCAAGACCTTCGTGATGTTCTCCAATGCTGAGATCTCGCTATACAGCGCGAAACCCCGCTGGGGCATGAGGGCTATTCTGTTAAAGATGCCCAGTGCGATCCTATCCTGCCTCTTCAGTCCGTCCCAGTAGTCGATCTCCACGGACGACATCTTCGTGGAACACCTGGGACAGGGCTCTCCATCCATCGATGGATACTCGACCCGATTGCAATTCGGACAGTGTGCGATGTTAAATACGATGCTGCCATAAGTTGGCTCGTATCCCTCCATTCCTCTGATCGATTGCATGAGGACAGATTTTCCAGAACCACTCTTTCCCAAGAACCCAAAAGACGTTCCTTCTTTTACAGCAAATGACACATCCCTAATGACAGGGATTCCACTTATAAACTCCTTTGTGAGGTTTTTCACAGTAAGGAAATTTTCGACCATTTTTTACCCCCTTCATACCGTACATACAATTGTTGGGGTATTTCTAATATTTAAAATTACCGATCACGATGCTTTGTTGAATGGATCGTATAAGATACCAAGAAATTGCTGTTTAGAGCCTTGAAAAGTAAAAAGAAGTATTCACGACGAAGTCGTGATATGCCAAAAATCGAAGATTTTTGAGCACACCGTAGTTGCTTATTTTAAATCCTCATCAAAAAGCGTTTTTAGGGCTTAAAACGGCAAAAGGATGGAAATGACGGATTTTTAAATAATCATTCAACATGCCATAATACTGCTTACAAACTTTTAACAAAACCGAGAACACGATGAAGAACCTAAGAAAATATGGAAAGGCACCCTATAAAATAGCTGTCATTCACGGCGGTCCAGGTGCGGGTGGAGAGATGGCTCCGATAGCGCGTGAACTTGCATCCGGCTGGGGCGTTTTGGAACCGTTTCAAACAGCGACATCACTAGAAGGACAGATCGAAGAGTTAAAAACTGTTCTGGAAAAGAACGGAGATAAGCACAAATCTTCGATTTGTGATATGCGACCAAATCTCCGATTTGGTGCCACGAAAATCGAAGATTTTCGCATGCCAAAAATCCAAAGGATTTTTGAGCACCTTCCTGTCACTTTGATTGGCTTTTCTTGGGGAGCATGGCTCAGTTTTGTATTTGCTGCCAATTATCCCTCATTCGTAAAAAAACTGATACTCATCGGAAGCGGCCCCTATGAAGAGAAATATGTTGCAAGAATTCGAGAGACCAGGTTAAACCGTCTTGGTGAGGAGGATAGAACAGAGGTCAAATCTGTCATTGAAATTTTAGATAATCCCACCACGGATGAAGACAAAAAACGGCATTTGTGCGGTTCGGAGCATTGTTTTCAAAAGCCGATGCGTATGATCCAATAATATGCGAATTCGACGAATCCGAAGTAATTGATTGTCGGGTTGATATCTTTCAAAGTGTGTGGAAGGATGCCGTGGAACTGAGAAGGAGCGGGAAGCTTCTGGAACTCGGAAAACATATCAAATGTCCGGTGGTTGCGATCCACGGCGACTACGATCCCCATCCGGCTGAAGGAGTCCAGAAGCCCCTGTCTGCCATTCTAAAGAGCTTTCGATTTATCCGGCTCAAGAACTGCGGGCACCTTCCTTGGATTGAAAGAGAAGCAAAGGTAAAATTTTATGAAATCCTTAATGAAGAATTGCATCACGCATAACAATAGCTTGTAGAGAATAAACCTTTTGCATAATTAACTTTTTATAGCACTAAACGCATATTTATTCCTTGGGATGGGACAATATGATGAGTTATACCTTGCTCTCCA
>RXIL01000084.1 GCA_004212085.1 Candidatus Methanolliviera hydrocarbonicum | reverse complement strand
TCGGTACCGCTCGTAAAAGTGGTGACACCTGATACGATAGGGGTACAGACGACGCTTGCGACGAAGAAGAATATCGCCAGACAGGCAAAATATTTTTTAGACATCATTTTTTTACCTCCCTTTCTTTTTTAGATTTTATACTGGCTTATTCCATATGATTGATACTATATAACTATTTTCATACATGGTATCTAACACTTTTGGTATGTTGAATTATTCAGAAAGACATAAATAATAAAAGCACATTTTAACGAAGGGGTGAATAATATGGATTGTTTGAACATGATCATCGGTTTTTGTGGTGGTATGGCTGACATCTTTCAAGTTCTGCCGTATCTTAAATAATATAACAGATTTTAAGACGAGCGATCATGCATCTAATATGATACATTCATAAAATCTTTCCGATCAACTCCCCTCTTTTTATCTTTCTCTGAAAATCCTCCGTGTATCTCTTATCCAACGAGATGAGGATCGATGTTGATGGACCTGCAGATTTCTCTATATCGATTCCAATATCATCATTCAGCTCAATTTTATGGCCGAACTGCCCACGAAATTCATATAATTGATGCTTGATGCCCCTTCTTCCGACGGGGATGATGTCATGTACATAGTGCAACTTTCTGACACGCTTCACATCTTCTATACCGATCATCTCGGAACCTACAACCTCATAACCAACTTTTGGATCCCCAAGGACAAAGATCAAGTCTCCGCGGCGACTCACACCAAATTTTAAATTTTTTTCGTCCGTGATTCCCACGCCTACGATAGATAAAGCCGTTTGTTGCGTCTTAAAGTTCTCTTCCGTATGCCCCTCAACTATATCTTTCACTCCTGCCCTCTTAGCCTCCAAAAAAATTCCCTCGAATATCCTTGCACCCATCGGATGATATTCCACGGAGAGATTTGAGACGAGGAGTGCCGGATGAGCACCCAAAGAAATTATCTTGATGATCGCACACCGCGCCATAATCCTTCCAAGTTCTCTTTCGTCTATCTTTATGATATCTTCATCTTTAGAACCTATCGCACCGGAGGAAGTAGAAGAGATCACGACGCAAAGATCTTTCAGGTGTAAGATCGATGTATCCCTAAATCTCTCCGATCGTATATCCCGGGGGAAGAGTTTTAGATCTCTCAGGCTCACGAACTCACCGAGATTCTCAAGGAGATTTAAATAGACGATCAGGGACGACCTGATTATCTCCGATCTGGAGATGCCATTTCTTTTGGAGATAGCGTCCAATCTTTCTATTATCTTTTCCGGTACCCTAACGTTCAACGGTTGCATTACGGTTGTAGTGCGATTAGTAACATTTAAAGCCTTCTCTTTTAACATATTGGTGGAGGTAATAAATTGGAAGAGACGATCAAGAAGATAGGATCTCTCGACGAAGATGCGATGGAGAGGGCAAGAAGAAGACAGAGTGAGCTAACGAAGCCTGTGGGAAGTCTCGGCGTATTAGAGGAGATCTCGATAAAATTGGCCGGAATTGCGGGAGATCCAATGCCAAAGATCAAAGAAAAATTGATCATCACTATGGCGGGGGATCACGGCGTTGTGGAGGCTGATGTGAGTGCGTATCCGTCTGATGTGACCGGTCAGATGGTAAATAATTTTTTGGCGGGAGGCGCCGCGGTCAACGTCCTGGCGCGGCACATAGGTGCAAGGATCGTAGTCGTTGATATGGGTGTTGCCGCCGATATAAATGAACCGGGACTGATCGTGAAGAAGATCGGTTATGGGACAAAAAATATGGTGAAAGGGGCAGCGATGTCGAGAGAGGATGCGATAAAGGCGATCGAGGCAGGGATTACGGTATTCGAGGAAGAGTATGAGAAAGGAATCGAGATCGTCGGAACGGGAGATATGGGCATTGGAAATACGACGCCGAGCAGTGCGATCATCGCCGCCGTTGTGGGATGCGATCCTAAATTGGTTACCGGAAGGGGAACGGGTATCGACGATATCTCTTTAGGAAAGAAGATAAACGCCATAAAGAAGGCAATAGAGATCAATGGTCCATTTGAGGATGCAATAGATCTTTTATCAAAACTGGGCGGCTTTGAGATTGCCGGCATAACTGGCGTGATACTCTCCGCCGCAAGCCATCGCGTACCCGTCGTCATAGATGGCTTCATATCTGGCGCGTCTGCGATAATTGCCGGGGAGATAGAACCGAGATCAAAGAATTTCATCTTTGCATCCCATAAATCGGTAGAGATCGGGCATAAAGTCATCTTGGATCATCTGGGTCTCTCTCCTATACTGAATCTAAATATGAGACTTGGAGAGGGAACGGGGGCCGCACTCGCGATGAGCATCATAGAGGCTTCTTCTAAGATACTCAATGAGATGAAGACATTTGAAGAGGCGGGGATCTCTGAGAAAATATGAAAGCAGCGGTTCTAATTGGAATAGAAAATTTGGAGATCAGAGAGATAGAGATGCCCTCACTTAAAAACGGTGAGCTATTGATAAGGATCGGGGCGTGTGCGATCTGTAAAACGGATGTGAAGATGTTTTATTCTGGTCAGTGTGATCTTCGGCTACCACGCGTGCTCGGCCACGAGGTTTCAGGAACGATCATCGAGGTTGGAAAGAATATCGATGAATTTGATGAAGGGGATCGGGTACAAATAGCACCTGGATCACCATGCGGGAGTTGTTTCTTCTGTATCGGTGGCGCTTCCAATATGTGCGAGAGAATGTCGATAATGGGATTTCACCACGATGGCGGATTCGCCAAATATATGGTCGTTCCGGCTGATGCCGTCAGAAACGGTTGCGTAAATAGAATACCAAAAGACTTACCTTTTGAAGAGGCGTGCCTCGCAGAACCGATCGCCTGTTGCATCAACGGTCAAGAACGCTGTCAAATAAAACTAGGTGATGTCGTCGCGATCTTCGGAGCGGGACCGATCGGGCACATGCACGCCCAATTATCCAAACTCTTTGGGGCATCAGAGATTATTTTCATCGAAAATTCGTCGGAGAGGATCGCATTCTTTAAAAAAAATGTAGATTCATGCGAAATTATCGATCCGAGAGAGGTGGGTGTGATCAATGTGGTGAAGGAGATGACCGATGGTGCTGGCGCAGATGTCGTCATTCCCGCCTGTTCTTCTCCTGAGATTATCGTTCAAGGCATCGGGATGCTCAAAAAACGCGGAAGAATTGTATTCTTCTCAGGTCTGCCAAACGAGCATAAAAATATCTCCATCGATCATAATCTATTGCATTACAAGGAGATTCAGGTGTGCGGAGCATACGGGTGTACTTCTGAGCAAAATCGAAAAGCTGTAAATCTGTTGTCAAAGAGAAAAATAAATGTGAATTATTTGATCACAGAACGGATCTCTCTTGCTGGGATAATTAGAGGTTTTGAACTGATAACTGCCCATAAGGCTATGAAAGTCGTCGTAACAGAATTTTAATACTAAAAAAAGGAGGTATATGATGTTTGGTAGTGAAAGTATGAGGACGTTTGGCGGCAAAATTGTCGACATCATGCAGAAAAATAATCTCACGTGCAAAGAATCGAAGGAGATGTTCCGCCAGGTGCTATCAAATGAGCAGCCAGATTTACAATCGGGAGCATTCTTGGCGGCATTGGCATCCAAAGGGGAGACCAAAAATGAGATCATTGGGTGTTTTGAAGCTATCTATAATTTCGATACAGTCAAGGTTACGCCATCGGTAACGCCGCTTGTAGAAAACTGTGGCACTGGAATGGATGAGATAAAGACGTTTAATATCAGCACCGCTGCTTCAATTGTCGCCGCGGCAAACGGTATCTACATGGCAAAGCACGGAGCTAGGGCGATCAGTTCCACGTGCGGTGCCATCGATATCTTGGAGTCGGTCGGGATCGACGTCAAATGCGATCTTGAAATTGTAAAAAAAAGCATCGAGAGGGCGGGAATCGGCATCTTCAACGGTACGAGTTTTGATGTTCACCCAAAACTGGATAGGATTTTATCTCAAATTCGCTTCGGCACCACACTAAATATTGCCGCCTCTCTTGCAAATCCAGCGTCCCCGAAATACGGTGTGAGAGGTGTCTATTCCAATGATCTGGTAGAACCTGTCGCCCGGATAATGGGTAGGATTGGCTACAGACGAGCAATAGTGTTTCACGGACTTAACAGGGATGGAAAAAGAGGCATAGACGAAATATCCTCTATGGGAAAAACGATCGTCGCAGAACTTGCGCGAGGAGAGATCATCGTTTATACCATCACACCGGAAGACGTAGGGATAGAACGCACCGACGAAAAAGAACTCTTTCCAGCCTTAAATAGAGAAGAAGAAGTTTTGCGATTCTTGAGAACATTGAGCGGAGAGGAGATGGCAAGGTGTGATATCGTCTGCCTTAATACAGCACCCATTTTATACATGATGGGGAAAGCCAGTAATATCAAAGGAGGATTTGATATGGCAAAGGAGACCATCGAATCAGGTCGAGCGATTGCCAAGTTAAAAGAATGGGTGAGAGAACAAAATTCCGATCCTAAAAGTGGCGAAGAGAATCTGGATTTCCTGTTGGAACGGGCCACTGCTTGATTATAGAGGATTTCTATTGACCTCCGATTTTAACATGATTGAGGCTGACCAACAACTATGACTATTTGCTTTTTTTAAAAAATGTATACAGTAGTTTTATGTATTGAACTCTTCTGTTTCAGTCTTTCATAATATATATACCAATAATACAGTATGTGAAGGCTTGGGAATGGTTGGATTTGAAAATTTATCCGTTGATAGCCAGAAGATAAAAGCCAATGCCAACCTTTTTCAAAACAAGAATCTTAAAGGCATAAAGAGGGAGAAGAAAAGGATCGAGACGCAATTAAAGAAAAGAATCCCAATTATAATTGCCAAAATGCAGTCGATGATAAATATCAAGTTTTGACTGCTATAAAAGTTACAAATGTTTGTAAGGATTGCAAAGTTCGGGTAGAGTAAGATAGCGATTTGAAACTTGATTGAAGTGATCAGATCGAGAGATTTTGCTCAGAAACCC
>RXIL01000048.1 GCA_004212085.1 Candidatus Methanolliviera hydrocarbonicum | reverse complement strand
CTAGGAGAATGCCTAAAGCATAGCATATATTGGCGTTTGAGGATTGGTAAGTACAGAGCCATATACAAGATAGAAAACAGTAAGATAATCGTTCTTTTCATAGGTCATAGAAAAAATGTTTACGATGATTTTTCTAAATTACTTTGATCTATGGAATGGTCTAATAGGATATGTAGACGTAAAATCAATCCTCTGAAGCTTCGTTCCCATGCCTGATCTTAACTGCTATGCCCCTCTCAAATAAGAGCATCTCATTTCCACTCAATATGGCTTTCCCGGTCCCCAAGAGCTCATCTTCCTCATTAACTACGATCACCTCATCTCCCGCCCGTATCCTCTCATCCACTTCTACGACGTGTTTGGCAAAGACACTTCTACCTTCCGCGATGAATTCCGAGACATCACTCATCACGCACACCCTGAATCTCGGATAAGGAAAATTTTTCCTCAATGATTCCGCCCCTGATATGCCAAGCGTTAAAAATCCATCCTTTGGTCTGAGTGTTGCCACTCTTCTGTCATTTAAGAGCATCTGTCTCGGTTTCCCTGTCGTGGAAAATACGATCTTTGTCTCATTCGGGAAGAGTATCTCCCCTGCACCATCGGAAAATTGAAAGTCTGCGATTCTTCTTATAATTTTTAGCACGCGTAGGTGATGAAAAACTAATTTTACATAAAACATTCCTCTTGAGCTATCAATGCTGCCCCTAATGCACCTACGATCTGAGGTTTGGGGGGCACTATTATTCGTATCCCTATCTCTTCCTCCAAACTTTTGATCATTCCAATGTTCTTGGCAACCCCGCCGGTCATGACCACACTATCTTGCTCTACTTTCCTTCTCACCTTGGAAAAGAACAAACCTGCTACTCTACTTGCGATAGCACGATGAATTCCAGCTATTATGTCTTCTTTTGGAATTCCAGACGCAATATGAGAGATTACCTCGCTTTCGGCAAATACAGTACAAGTACTGCTTATCTCGACCGTCTTCTTGGATCTAAGGGATAGCTTCCCCATCTCCTCTAAATCTATCTCTAGGGCATTTGCCATCACTTCTAAAAACCTTCCGCTCCCTGCAGCACATTTATCGTTCATAGCAAAATCTACAACATTACCCTGCTCATTCAATCTTATTACTTTGCTATCTTGGCCCCCCACATCGATTATCATCCTTGTCGTTGGAATCAGAAAATGTGCCCCTCTACCGTGGCAGGTTATCTCCGTAACTTGCTTTGCAGCGAAAGGAACATTGATCCTTCCATATCCTGTTGCTACCACAAAAGCGAGATCATCTGTTGATAAGTCGGCTTTTGATAACGCCATCTCAACTACCTCATGGGCTTTTCCACCCATTCCTGTGAGTACTATCTCGTGGGAGAGTACTTTTCCGTCTCCTAATATCACTGCCTTTGTGGTTAAAGCACCACTATCCACACCAGCAACATACATTTTATCTAATCATTCCTCTAAATTCTCAAAAAAAGCATCTAGTCTATTTCTTACCTGTTCCACATTATACTGTCGCGGGTCGACCTGATCAGCATCACACGTCACATACGGGATATTAAAGAGATCATACATTGCTTTAAGGCGAGCTATAAGCGTGGAAATGAGCCTACAGGTAGTAAGATTCCAGCAGATAAAACCGTCTATCCCATAGCCCGTTATATCTTCTATATTGATGAGTCGCAATGCCTGCTCAGTGGTGGTGGGATAGATGAAGAAGTATTTTCGAACCAAGCTTTCTAAGGGATGGGAAGGATCCATTCGACCGGCGAAACCAGAAAATGCCCTTACATAAATCTCATCTACCGATGTTGCACCATACTTCTGCATATAAGTAAACGCCGTTGCCATATCATGCCATGGGGGAATGCCCACGAAAGATACCCTATGCGCTTCCTCGGTTCCTTCGGGGAGTGCTCCTTCTCTTCTCCTAACTTTATCTTTAACCTCATCTAATATCCCTTGGGCAACATCCACCGCTTCTTGACTTCCTGCCTCAGTGACCAGGAAGAAGACAAGGGAGTTTAAATCTTCGCCCCCTACAGGGCAGGGAGTGACCTTACGCAGTTCGTAGATCTCCTCAAATATTTTGCTCAGGCGGTCTGATAGGGCTACCGTTTCACTCAACCTCTCCATATCAAATTTCCTGCCAGTATGCTTCTCCAAAAAAGAGATATAATCCTTCAGCTGAGATACACCAAATTCAATATAGTGATCATCAATTTTAGAGAGAGATGTTTTAGGATGAAGTTGCGGCGCATCCATGGTAAATGCCGGCACATTATAGAATCTTGCGACCTGTCTCATCCATATGGGGTGTAATCTGCATATGTTTCTCAAGGAGCAGACTATATCTGGATCGGGGAGAACTATCAAATTCATATCGAAGGCATCCTTCATCGAAGGCAAGTCTTTTCCTCCCTCCATGTACCCAAAATGGTTTTTGAAGTAAGAGCAAAGGTCAGAGGGACATCCTCTTTGCTCTGCCACTTCAATCAAATCAGGAGCTATTTGTAGTGCTCCACAGATGGCAGCGAAATTCTCTGGAAGCATCGGTATTATGCCCATGGCATAGTCTATCTCTATGGGGTCGAGGCTGGTATGGTAACAGATTGGCTTGCTTCCCTTCTTTTTAGCCCTATTAGCCTCAATATAGTATTTGCTTACATATTTAAGCACATCTACACTAAGCGTCTTTTTTGCTTTTCCAGTCTTATATTTCTTTTCTTCTGCCATTCTTACCCCCGTCCATTTATAATCTCAAACAATGCCTCCAATTTGGTCCTCAATTGAGCAGTCCCGATATTCTGTTCTATTATATGAACCAAAAAAGGTATCTCTCTTTCTTCTAACTCCTCAGCCAAGATTTGGTAATCTAATTGATGTGTATCGCAGTATTTATGCAGACAGAAGACGACTGCGTCAGCTTTATACCTTTCTAACATCATCAGAATGAAGTTCAATCTATCCTCAACTTTACTCTCTGTATTCATACATGGGCAGGCAGGTTCTTTATCCAGATAACGGGTGGCTAAAGCCTCCAGCGGATCTCGATCAGTGGAGACAGGATCCCAAAAATACCTGCTACCCACACAGAGATCATCAGATACTACCGTCCCGCCAAGATCCTCTATAAGTTCAAACAACTCCAGATTGAAGAGAACGCTACCACTTAGGTGTATTCGAGGGGCAGCAGAACTTTTTGGCTCTCTAACCTTAGCCTCTTCTATCATTCGAGATAGTAGGAGGTTACTCTCATCTTTTGGATTTCCCATACTGGAAAAGACTGCAGATGCGGCGTCTACCCCTGAGATAAAACCCTCTCCCCTAAGGTCATAGATCTCCCTTAACAGGGATCGGTTTTGATTATAGACCTTAATGGCGTGAGCTAAAGAACTTTTAGGTATCTCTTCTTGGAGAAACTCCTCTAAAGATTCCTTAAACCTAAATAGTTCCACTCTAAAGAACTTATGCGATGACTCCGTCTTGGAGATGCTTGGACGGGGCAAGAGGTAAAGGAAGGGAAAAGAGCCTTTGACCTGATCCTCCATCCTCCAATATATATCAAGTCCACAAGCATCACAGGTAGTAGTGATGGCCAATCCATCAAAATCACTCAATTCTCCTTTTAATGCAATATCAAGGATGCTACGAGTGACGTAGCAGGAATAAGGGTTTATAGAGTATTTGTAGGCTTCGCTAATAGCCTCGTTGCTACCCAATATTCGTATGGGTAAGATGCCACCCGCATAGACTATCTCTTCTGGGAAGTCACTACATAGGTAACCCAACACTCTTTTACCTTTATCTTTCCACCACTTTGCTCTCTCATGCCATGACAGATCTTTTGGCGTAAAAAAAGGCTTTTTGATTGATAATTCCATATATTAACAATTACAGGGGATTTCGATATTTAAACTCTTCGGTACTTTAATCTATTAGACAAGATTTATACCTTTATACCTTACAACCCGATCTGTGACTCCTCTTTTATCGTGTTCAGGACCATATAGGTGTTTACCCTCTCGATACCATCAATTCTGTTTATCTTATTGATGATCGAGGTGCATTCCTCACGTTCTGTGGGGGAGAAACATTTAAAGCTGACGATAAGGTCGAAATCTCCGGTTATATTATGCACACAGCACGTTTCTTTCAACTCTGCGATCGTTTCGCCTATCTCTGCCACGTCAAACGATGGTTTCACGCAGATCATCGTGATAAGCGTCGTTATACCTATTTTGGAGGAATTAAGAACCACGCTATACCCTTTTATGATGTCGGATTCTTGCAGTTTTCTCACCCTCTCGCTCACCGTAGCTGTGCTGGTTCCAACCCGCTTCGCGATCTTCGTATATGAGAGCCTCGCATCCTCCTGAAGCACCATCAATATCTTTTTATCAAGTTCATCCATACAATTATCAGGCGTTTATTAAGCTATTTCTATTAATACTTTACGTTTGTTTAATTGATCTCCGTACCCGTATTCTATTTTGTCCGCGCAACTATCAAACGTTCATTAATCTATTTCTATTAATACTTTACGTTTGTTTAATAAAAGAAGCAAAAACTTTATATATGAGTGCATGCGTATCTGAATTGCCAGAATTTTGGCAGAGAGAAAAGGAGTGATGAGAACCGTGAATATATTTAAGAGGAAAGATTCTCCAGATGGAAGGGAATATAAAAGTATAGCAGATTTTAAGGAAGGAACATATCCCAGCGAGCCTCTGTTGGTGACCGATGAGAATATGGATGAGACGTTAGGCAGATTTCCGTTGATCGTGGTAGATTGCTGGGCTACCTGGTGTGGGCCGTGCAGGATGATCGCACCCATCATCGAAGATCTGGCGGAGGAGAAGGCAGGAGAGATCGTCTTTGGAAAATTGAATGTGGACGAGAACCGCTCGCTCTCGATGAAATATGGGATAACGGCAATTCCAACACTGCTCATCTTTAAAGAGGGAGAGTTTGTCGATCAGATAATCGGTGCGATGCCGAAGAAAAGCTTGGAGAAGAAACTCAAAGGTTACGCGGGGTAA
>RXIL01000150.1 GCA_004212085.1 Candidatus Methanolliviera hydrocarbonicum | reverse complement strand
ATATAGGATAACCGGAGAAGTAGAAATATTTTTATGTTATGGTATACAACTCGCCAAGTATGAATGAGAATAAAGAGAAGGGGATCGGCGATTTTTTAGGAGGCTTACTAGGAAGCTTAACGGGAGCTACATCCCCAATGCTCATGGGAATTTTAAAATCTGTCTTAACCCCAAGTTTTCTGGGATCTATAATTAGATCTATGGATCCAAAGATGATTGGGGATCTTCTAAAGATGACTGTGGGCATCATCGGTGATAATGTGGAGGGCATTTTTAATCTAATTTTTGAGGCGATTAAATCGATAGATCTGCCGTCTTTCATAAGAGCATCTCTTCAAATAGCCGAAGGACTCTGGTATTCTTTCTTCGATATGCTGACTCCTTTGATTGGGATGTTGCTAGATATGCTGACTCCTTTACTCGAAAGGATTCGTCCTTTAGTAGAAATTTTGCTCGCAGGTCTTGGTCTTAGGGGTGAACGTTTGTTAGAAGCCGTTGGTCCCACGGTCGAGTCTTTAATCGGGGCTTTACCTGAGGTGCTGGCCTCTTCCGCCTGAAGAGAGTAGGAGTGAGAAAGATGAAAAACGAATATGATTTCTTCGACCGTGAACGTTGTGACCTATGCGGTGAATGCCTGGAGAACTGCCAGTACATGGACTTTACGCACGATGAGGCGGTAGAGGAGATGAAGAATCTTATCGCCGGTAAAGAATCGAGGGTCTATGACGGATGCATCAGCTGTTATGCGTGTAACACCTTTTGTCCAAAAGATTGCCATCCGTACGAGCTCATTCTAAAGGGGTGGTACGACCGCTACAGGAAAAAGGGTCTGCCTGTGAGAGCAAAATGGCTTATGCCATTACCCTATCCTCCCGAAAACTTCAGAAGTTTTCTCGTCCCTAAGATGCCAGAGGACGAGAGGGCATTACTGCGTAAGTGGGAGGCACAATCAAAATCCCTTGACCACGAGGAGATGTTTTACACGGGATGCAATCTCCTAGCTTTACCATACCTTGCCGACACGAAGATATTTAGAGATCTGCCGATATTCGGGAGATGGGATCTCTGCTGCGGGGAGATGTACTTCAGGGGTGGGGTATACGCCCCGGTAAAAGAGCAGGCGAGAAAACTTACCGAGTATTTCGCCGGTTCTAAAGTAAAGCGCCTCTACTTTATCTGCCCGGGGGGCTTAAACATGTTCAAAAATGTCCTTCCAAAGCAATTCGGGGCGGAATTTGATTTTGAATGCGAGTATATCGGAGATTGGATACTCGATAGGATGAAGAGCGGGAAGATAAAGGTAGAGAAGAAGCTGGATATAGATGCCACGGTACACGATTCGTGCCAGACAAGGGTCCTCGGTTCTTCTGTGATGGATACAAACCGTGAGTTACTGGAGCGGATAGGAGTAAACGTGGTAGAGATGGAGCATAATCGTGAAAAGGGTTACTGTTGCGGATGTGCAGCGGGGCTAAATGATCACAGATTATCGGATATGGCTTTAACCTCCATAAAGGCAATGAAGGAAATGAAAGCTACCGGAGCGTCGGAAGCTGCGATTTTCTGTACCGGTTGTTACGTTACGTTTGGAGGATTCGATGTGCTATACCCCACGGGCCAGCCAAAGCGGCACATTATGGAGTACATAAAGGACGCATGCGGTGAAGGATTCGACAGCAGGGTAAAAGAGAGAGGTCGTAATGTTGCCCTCGGAATAGTAAGATCCTTGCCTAAACTGTTATCCGGTGAAAGGTACTGGGTCGAGGAGATAAAGTAGGCTTTTGCTCGATTTTATCTTCTCAAAATCCTAAATAAAAAATAGGTGATGAATATGAATGAGAAGAAAGAGAGAGGAACTGGATCTATAAAAAATAAAAAAGATTTTCGTTTCTTCGATGTAGAGAAATGCGATGACTGTGGAATCTGCTTTTCAGCCTGCCCGGTTATGGAACTTCCGGAGGAGTATGCCAAAAAGGATATAATGGCTCTTATTCAGGGAGACGTGGAGTCCTCCCAAGCATATGAGAGATGCAATACGTGTCATACCTGTGATGTGGTATGCCCTCAGAATGCCGATCCCTATGAGCTGATCCTGGAACGCTGGGGAGAGAAAAGGATGGAAACGGGCATCCCTCACATAGCGGCTACGGTCTTTCCCAACGAGCCGGGGAACTACTGGGGATCGATAAAGACACTCATGCCCAAGGAAGAGCTCGAAATGATAGATAGATGGGCAAATCTACACCCAAGAAAAGAAGTAGTCTTGACGGGGTTTTATAGCAACATCTTTCCATATCTCACCCAGACAAAGCTCCTAGATGACCTGAGACCGGCCATTGCAGGCAGTCCAGAGGCTTTTTTTGGCTGTGCGGGGGACATCTATAAGACAGGAGCATTTGACATCGTGGAACAGATGGGAAAACGCATGCAGAAGATCTTTTCTGAGATGGGTGTGGAAAAGATGTACTGCCTCATGTCTGCCGAGTCGATGATGCCTCGGGAGGTACTCCCAAAGCGATTCGGCATAAATTTTGACTTTGAGATACAGTCCATAGAAGAATGGCTCTTGGAAAGAATCAGATCGGGGAAGATCGAGATCAAAAAGAAACTGGATATGAAAGTCACGATTCAGGACGGCTGCCTCTCAAAACTAAAAGGGGGGATCGAGCAGGATATTAACAGGGAGATACTCCAGAGAATAGGTTGTGAGATCGTGGAAATGGAACATAACCATGAAAAAGCGCTCTGCTGTGGTTATGGGGCTTCTGCATCAAAATTATGGCCTGGAATGGACCTTTTTGCCGTCCTTTATCTAATGGAGAGCAGCCTCAGGAGATTAAAAGAGGCGGAAGCCACCGGTGCCGACGCTCTGGTAGTATACTGTCATGGCTGCCTTTTTATGCTCTCCATGATGAATGAGTTCTTAAATATCAAGATTCCCATATACCACGTAACGGAGTTGGTACAGATGGCCATCGGTGAAGAACCCGTTCACAAACACGCGTATCGGGCTTGGGATGTAATTGCAGGCGTTACTAACCTTTTGCTCAAATGTGTTTTATCACCTTCATACCGTGCTCCCTTCCAGCCAAAACCGGTATCAGAGGAAGTGGAACCACTGGCAAAACCCTCCGAAGATGACATTAGAATGATTGAGGCGTTTGCCAAGCTCTACCACAGTCCTATAGTTCAGAATTCTGTGACCAAGGCTTTAATTGGGGCAGCTTCTAGAGCTATAGTCGCCGTTTACAGTAGTGTTTGGGGGAGAAGCTACTATGAGAGGAAATTGAAACGGGATTAATGACTACGCTCCAGTCATCTCGATCTGAATAATAGGAGGAGATAAGAATGAATGAGGCTAAGTTCGATATTTTTGAACCCTTTGATAAGGACAGTTGTACCCTCTGTGGGGAGTGTTTTAATAAGTGTCCCGTGATGCATTTGCCCCTCGATAAGGCAAAGGAAGAGATTGAGAGGCTCATCGATGGTGATGAGACCGAATATGTCCTACAAAGATGCACGAGTTGCTTCGCTTGTAACTTCATCTGTCCGGAGCATTGTAATCCCACCCAGTTGATATTGGATAGGTGGCACGAGAACTATTTGGAAGAAGGACTACCACTTCGGGCACTACATTACATCCCTCACAATCGTCCCAACTTTAGAACCTACGTGCTTGAAAGGCTTCCCGAGGACGAGAAAGAAATACTTAGGTCATGGAATGATCTTTCTCCCTGCGAGGAGATCTTTTATCCCGGATGTAATGTTATCACCTCCCCTTATCTGACAAAGACCAAGTTATTGGATGGCCTGGAAATTCGAGGTTCTTTAGATACGTGCTGCGGTGAGATGTATTACAGGATGGGGCTCTTTGAGCAGGTCGAGCAGGTGGCCAAAAGGCTGAAAAATTACTTCGAAAGATTGGATGTCAAAAAGATGATTATTCCGTGCACCGCTGGTCGTAACATGTTCATCAACGTCTTACCGAAGTTCGGAGTGAAGTTTAATTTTGAAATTCAGCACCTGCTCCCGTGGCTCTGGGAGAGGATGGAAGATGGAAGGATCGAGATTAAAAAGACTGTGGATATAACGGTGACGATTCAGGAGTCTTGCTATGGTAAAATGTTTGGCAAGAATTACTTAGACCTGATCAGGAAGATCTTGGAGCGAATAGGAGTAAAAGTGGTTGAGATGGAACACTGCCGTGAATGCTCTCTATGTTGTGGTATTGCTGGGGGATTCAGCCCTGAGTCAGCTTATAGCCCAACAAATCTTATGCTTGCTACGATAAGGAGTTTGAAAGAAGCTAAAAGAACCAAGGCAGATGCTATAGTAACGTACTGCGCAGGATGTCTCCAGGAACTTTCCACGGTGCAGACTCTGTACTCCACTGGAATGCCCATCTATCATATCATAGAGCTGCTTCAGATGGCAATCGGCGAGAAGCCGCTTAGGCGTAATAGAGAAAGAGGTAGACAACTACTTTTAGGGGTCTTTAGAAACCAATTTCCCAAACTCGTCTCCGATGAGAGATTTTATGCAGAGAAGATAGAGAAGGATTTTATGTAAAAATGGCTGAGTAACTCAAAAAAAGTTTTAACCGTGGTGTAGGAGAGGGAAGATGGCAGGTTAGAGGATTCCTAAATCGGTTGACTTCGTTTCCGATTTTCCGAGGACGGCGGCCGGTAAAGTGCAAAAAAGGGCATTGAGAGAGCAATATTGGAAAGACTATGAGCAAAAGGTTTGATAGGCGGTGTTTAAGGAGAAGTTGGCTAAAATACGCAGTTGGGTTTAGCACGACTAGTATTATTTGATGGTTCTTATTTTTCGCCCCATCCATTATTTATTCCTCATTATCAGCGGATGTTATCTATCTACCTCGACGTTCTCCTGGGACCATCATCAGCGAAGAGCGTAACATATTTATAGTGAAAAACAAACACGGCAATCATGAATGAAAACAAGGAAAAGGGGATCGGCGATGTTTTAGGAAACTTGGCAGGTGCTACAGCTCCGATCTTCACGGGACTAATTAAACCCATTCTATCGCCTGCATTCATGGGAT
>RXIL01000117.1 GCA_004212085.1 Candidatus Methanolliviera hydrocarbonicum | reverse complement strand
AACCCTTCATTCAAAAGCCCCCTTTCTTCCTCAAGTAAGGAATCAAACCTCCCNCATCCAGAATTTCTTGCATATATCCCGGAATAGGCTTAAATTCATATTCCTCCCCACTTGTCAAGTTCTTTATCTTTCCGCTCCCGTAATCGACCTCAAGCTCATCATCCTTAGAAACCCCTTCGGATATCTGTGCACATTCGATCGCGGGCAGACCGACGTTGAAACAGTTCCTATAAAATATCCTCGCAAAGCTCTCCGCCACGATGCAGGAGATACCGCACGCCTTTAAAACTTGTGGTGCCTGTTCTCTGCTCGATCCACAGCCGAAATTCCCGCCTCCAACGATCATCGGATTTTTTTCTTCCTTTGAATCTTTATAAAAATCCTTATCTATACTCTCAAATGTGTGAACTGCCAATTTTTCCATGTCCAGCTCGTCATATTTGTATTTGCCGGAGATGATCTCGTCTGTGTTCGTATCCGGCGGAAACACCCTTATTGCTTTACCTCTCATAAAAATCTCTCGGTTTATTGATCTTCAATCGGACAGTCTTTCATCTCCTCTTGAAGACTCCCCCCAAAAGAGTTGGGGTGAGATATTAATCTATCGTTTAGGAGGTTAGTCGGATTGGATTCTGTCCGGTGGTTCCCACAACCGTGTGGATAGTCCTGGTGGCCGTGCTGTTCACGCGATCCGGACGCATCACCATGTGACAATTTAAGAGAGAATTACCTTGCAATTTTTTATTCCGCGTAATGCCCTCTTCGATCTTCCAACACGTCCACATCGGGTGGGATCTCTCCCGTGTGCACCATCTTAACGTCACATTTTATGCGAAGTATCTCTTTAAACGCTTCTTTTAGTTTTTCTTCCCAGTCTTCGAACTTTTCTATCTCTTTGCACTCCACAAATATCGTCATCTCGTCGTAGATCCCTGGCCTCTCGACGAGGATCTGAAATCTGCCCAATTCCCGATATCCCTCGACGACTTCCCCAACCTGTCTCGGATGGATGAAGACCCCTTTAACTTTGGTTAGCATGCCCACCCTGCCACGAATTCCGAGTATTCTAGCATCTTCTCTACCACACTTACACTTCTCGAAGGTGATCAACGAAACGTCGCCCGTTCTATACCTTATCAAAGGTAATGCCTCTCTACCGAGTGGTGTACAGACGATCTCCCCCTCTTCCCCCGGTCGAAGACGCTCCAACGTATCCGGGTCGATGATCTCCACGATAAAATCCTCCTCGTTCACGTGCATGCCGTCGTGTTCACCACATTCGCCGGCGAGTATTCCGAGCTCTGCGACCCCGTACACGTCGAAGAGCTCTATATCAAATGTTCTTTGAAGATTTGTTCTGAGCGATGGCGGAAGCGGTTCCGCTATGCATATACCCATCCTAAGATTGAGATCTCTTCTCGGATCGATCTTCATCTTCTCCGCCTTTTCTGCTATTCTGGCAAGGAAACTCGGCGTCCCAACGTATATGGTTGTACCCGCCTTTCTCATGACATCCGCCTGCATTCTGCTCTCTCCCGTGCCTGCGGGAATGACGGTGCACCCTGCCGCCTCTGCACCCATATGTATGGCAAAACCCGCAGGCATAAGATGGTATGACAATGTCACCTGACAGACGTCACTTTTTCCGATTCCAAGATCAATGCTCCGTTTACCAAGACCATTTCGAAGCACCTGCAAATCTTTTTCTGTGTGCGGTTCAAATATAGGACCAGGAGAAATGAATATCAATTTAATTTTCTCATTGGGAACGGACAAAAATTCTCCGAACGGTGGATGCGCTAGCTGACTATCGATCAACTCCTCTTTACTGGTGAGAGGCACCTTCTCGAAAAAATCGTCCATAGATTTGATATCCTTGGGTTCAATTCCCACTTCATCAAATTTTCTCTTATAGAACGGAGAATTTGCATATGCAAAATTAACCTGATCTATTACTTTTTTCTCCTGAATACTCTCAAGATCATCTCTGGATATAAATTTCATTAAAATCCCCTCCCTTAATCAGTTCTTACGGTTTTATCTCTTTTATTCCCAAATTGTTATCTCCGATCGAAGGTAAATGCTCTACGACAAAATATAGATGTAACAGTTAAATAACCTATGGACCGATGAGGGGTAACAATGATATTTCTATGCCGAGAAGATATAGAGAAAATTTTCAAGATGGAGGACGCATTAAACGCAGTGGAGGAGGCGTATATCGCCCATGCCCATGGAGAGATTGTTATGCCCCCAAAGATGGATTTGCACCTGGATAAGGGGTTACTCCGCTACATGCCAGCATACGTTAGATCAATAGACTCCGCAGGAGAGAAGATTGTCAATATACATCCCCAAAATCCCAGGGAAAGCAGTCTGCCCACGGTTATGGCATTGATCGTGATCAACAATCCTGCTACGGGAGAGCCAATCGCCGTGATGGACGGAACATATATCACCGCGATGAGAACGGGCGCGGCGGGGGGAATATCGGCGAAATATCTCTCCAGAAAAGATGCCAGTGTGGTTGGAATGGTTGGAGCCGGCGTTCAAGCAAGAGGGCAGCTAATGGCATTGATACAAGTTAGAAATATAAGTGAGGTGAAGGTATATGATATGTATCGTGATGCCAGCGAACGTTTCGCAAGAGAGGTGGGAGAGACGTTAGATATCCAAATAACCACCGTAGAGAGCGCAAAAGAAGCGGTTGTAGGATCTGATATAGTCGTCACCACTACCACATCGAGAAAGCCCGTGGTGATGAACGAATGGGTTGACATTGGTACTCACGTATGCGCGGTGGGTGCAGACACGCCGGGCAAAAGGGAGCTGGATCTATCTCTTTTAAAGCGGGGTAAGATCGTGGTAGACGATGTGAGCCAGTCTACTACCATAGGTGAGCTCAACATACCGTATAGAGATGGGTTGATAGAATTAGAGGAGATATACGGGGAGATCGGAGAGATAATCATAGGTAGAAAAGAAGGAAGAGAAGCAGAGGACGAGATAACGATATTTGACACGAGCGGCTTGGCGGCGCAAGATATCATATCTGCCCACCACATATTAAATGACGCCAAGAGGAAGAAGATCGGCTTGGAGATGAAGGTCTTCTGACGTTAACTTTTTATTCCTCAATCTAATTTTACCGATTAGTTGGATCAAATGGGCGCGTGGCCCAGTGGATAAGGCGACGGCCTCCTAAGCCGTAGATCGGGGGTTCAAATCCCCTCGCGTCCGTCCTTTGCAGAATTCATTGTTTCAATCCTTGTATTAGTGGATCTGCCTCTTTTCTACCATAGATCTCGAGCTGTCTTCTCCGGATCAGCGTCGTACTTCCAAGTTTCGAGTGCCAAACCCTCCCGTAAGGGTTGCCGTAGAAATCGAGAAAGACGATATCGATGTTCTTCTCAACTGCAAATTTGATCGCATCCGTGGAGATGTATGCGGAAGTTGTGATAAGTATGCTCTCCACCTTATTGGCGGATACCTCGAAGACCTTATCATCCGTCTTTACGAGAAAGCAATTGCCATTTTTTCTAAGGTAGGATTCACGGGTGTTGATTACGAGTTGCATGATGCAAGACCCTCCGTTTTTCAAGTCTTGTACATGAACGTGTAGTCAAGCCTCATCGGATTTTAACGTGAAGTGAAGGATTTTTAGGCAAATAATGCCACTTCAAGAGGTATTTCGCCACCATAATAAAATTCCAGTAGAAATTTAGGCCTCAGAACTCATAGGGATCATCATTTATCAGGAAATTCTTCATCATCGGCCCCTAAAAACCCTTGATCTCTCATCTGCCTCTTCAATCGCTTTCTTTATCCGTTCTGCCGCAATCTTTGGATTTTTATCCATATAGATACTTCTACCCACGATCAGATAATCCGCTCCAGCCAAAACCGCGTTTAGGATAGAACCTCCCTGCACGCCTACGCCGGGACAGATCAATTTTAACCCTTTAATTATCTTTTTAATCTCCTTTAACCTTTCTGGGTGATTTGCCGGGGCAACAATACCTTCTGCACCCAATTCCACGGCCAAATCACAAATTTTTGCAGAAATATCTGGGAAAAACGCCGATGCTCCAGGATGGCTCATATCGGCTACGACATAAATATCTCCATCGAATTCCCTTGAAACGCCTATACAAGCTTCCAATGAATCTCTTCCGGTGAATCCGTGACATATGATCCCTTCAACTCCATCTTCAAATGCTTCCCTACAGATCAATCTGTTTGTATTCGGAATATCTGCCACCTTTAGATCGGCTATCACCGGTATCAATTGGGAGATCTTCTCCAGCACCTTTATTCCAGCGGAGAGAATTAGGGGATAACCGACCTTCACGTAGGTCAAAGAAGCTCTCGTCTCCTCTATAATCTCTAAAGCTCTTTCCCCATCTAAAACATCCAGTGCGAGAATCAAACCACTCATGAAAAACCTTCGGTTTAGTCGCAGATCAAAGATTTGCGTATATATAGTTTACTTTTACATAAGGTTTAATCGATCGTAAATCAATGTAAAATTTTTCAAAGAATGACATGACGGCGTTATTCCCACCCAAAGTTAATGAAAGATATAAATTGTTAAAGTGATCATTTACTTACATTTAGCATTCCCTTCTCTGATTATATCTTTTATTCTCTCTAATACACCTTTAACATAATAGGCATCCTTACAATGTGTAACAGTCTTTGGACGACAATACATGAGTGCATCCATCATCCTATCGGAGATCTTATAGCACTCCATTTCTTCAAACCTTTGTAAAAGAGACGATAAACGATTGTTGAAATCCCTACACTTTCTAAAATCGCATATGGCATCCCCATGTAAATCGCATAGTTCCTCTACCTCGCTGAGAATTTCTCCCCACTTTTTATCATCGTTCAAGATTTTCTCCATTCTTTTTAGTTTTTATTTTTGTGGTTTCCTTTACACTGAAGACGCTCGATATTGGCTCGTTTCTCAATTAGGTCAAAACGATTCTTTGCCCAACAATTCTAAGAACTCTTCAGGTGTAAATAATAAGCCTTTTCTATCCACTCAAAATCCTTGGTGT
>RXIL01000179.1 GCA_004212085.1 Candidatus Methanolliviera hydrocarbonicum | reverse complement strand
TTGGCAAGTATAAACCTTGATCCGATCTTAGAGCCCGTGGCTAAGGTTTTAGGTGCTATATTGGGCAATAAATTTGTCGGTAAAGTGCTGGAAGGTCTGATGAGTTCTAATCTTGTACAATCGCTACTCTCGATGGGGGGAAGGAGGATACCTCCCGTCGTTCGTATCGAAGCACCCTTTGAAAATATTATCATACAAGTGATGTGCAGTATACCTGGGTTAAGAGAGGCTTTATTGATTATACTGTACAAGTTAAATCCCGTGATAAAGGCAGCGATGACGCCCGGAATTATGCGAGTCACTGCACGGTTGTTGAAACCCAGTGGTATCATAGAAGACGCTTTTCCGGTGATGATGGGCATCGGTCCGCGGCTCGACCCACTTGCAGACCCAAAGGTCATCGAGAATTTGGGGAGAATCAATTTGTAATTACAGGAGGTAGATTAGATGTATGGATATATGGGAAAGGTGCTCAGGGTAGATCTGACCGGTGAGAAGATAACTGAAGAACCGTTAGACGAAGAAATCGCAAAGCAGTATATAGGCGGTGCAGGCATGGCGGCGAAGATCATATACGATGAAGTTGGACCAGATGTGGATCCTTTGAGCCCAGAAAACCGATTGGTCTTTGCCGTGGGACCTTTTCAGGGAACCAATATTCCATGGTCTGGTAGGCATGCCATCGCATGCAGACCCCCTTTGACCGGTATCTGGGCGGAGGGCGGCGATGGAGGTTTCCGGGAAAATTAGTTTAAGCGAAGTGGATACGACGCGATCATCTTTCAGGGAAAGGATAGTAAACCCGTCTATTTGTATGTAAATGACGGGGAGGTCGAGATAAAAGACGCCGAAAGACTGTGGGGAAAGGATGCGTATGAGGCCGAAGAATCTCTTAAAAAAGAGTTGGGAGATAAAGTAAGGGTCGCTTGCATCGGAAAGGGGGGAGAGAACCTGGTGAAGTTTGCCGGTGTGATGAGTGACATGGGTAGAACCACCGGCAGGAGCGGTATCGGATGTGTCGTGGGGTCCAAGAACTTGAAGGCGGTGGCGGTTAGCGGAACGAAAAAGATGGAGGCGGCAAATCCAGAGAAGATGTCCGCTCTCGTCAAAGGTATGATCAAAATAAATAGAGCGTGGGTGATGGAACCACCAGTTACAAATTATGGTACGTCGGTCTGGCTCGATCTATTCAACGACTTTGGTGATGTGCCATTTAAATATTGGACTTTAGGGGGAGGCAGTGATTTGACCAATCTTGGCGGCCTAAAGATGGCTGAAGAGATCTTAACTGGAAATTATCACTGTTACGGCTGCCCAATAGGTTGTGGAAGGGAGGTGAAGGTAACCTCGCCCGCCAAATACGCCGTCGAAGGACCAGGTCCAGAATATGAGACCCTCACTGCATTTGGTTCATTGTGCATGATCGATGATCTGGCCGCGATCGCAAAGGTGAATGATATCTGCAACAGATATGGCATAGATACGATAGAAACAGGGTCTTTGGTCGCATTTTCTATGTACTGCTATGATAAGGGGTGGATAACTAGAGAAGATACCGACGGATTGGATCTAATATGGGGAAACGCGGATGCGGCGATTGCGCTCGTCGAGAAGATCGCAAAGAGAGAAGGCTTCGGTAACACGCTTGCAGATGGTTTGAAGCCCGCGGCAGAGAAGATCGGGCATGATGCCTCAAAGATAATCGGGCATGTCAAGGGCCAGGCGTTTCCGATGCACGACCCGCGCGATATGCCGGGGACGGCGATAAATTATGGCACTTCTGAGCGGGGGCATGCCATCTTCACGGATCGAGTATACTCGCCGAATATGGTTTGGGATCTTTGAGTCCGTTCAGTCTGAAAAATACTCCAAAGAAGTTCTCTTTGGAAGGAGAACCCGCCATGGTAAAGGCATCACAGGATGTGGCATATGTCTTCGATTCCCTGGTTCAATGCAAGTTCTCAGCACCTGGGATCACAATGCAGTTCGTCGTAACACCGTCTCTCCAAGCGGTATTNCTCTCCGCGTTGACAGGGTGGGACGTGGATGTAAAAGATCTCTTGAGATGTGAAGAGAGGATGTTCAACCTGAAACGCCTCTTCAACGTCAGATGTGGGGTCACCAGAGAAGACGACATGATTCCAGAGATGGTACCGGTGAAAGGTGGCAGTAAGGGCTACGTACCGAAAGGCGAGGAGTTAGAAGAGGCGATAAACGAATACTATGAACTTAGAGGCTGGGACAACGACGGCGTACCTACCAAAGAAAAGCTTATGGAACTTGGAATAAGATAGATACATCAAAAAGAACTTTTGAATAGGGAATAGAAGAAGTTTAATGGCCGGGATCAACGTATGTTTCAAAAGGGACGTGACCCCTACCATTCCGCTCCCTAACAGGTCATCGATTCCCCTTCTCTGTTTCCGTTCATATTCATCGCCTATTTTTGTCTATCTTCTTTGAGTGAAAAATTCATAATCTTTCCATCCCTCCTGGCATACCACCATCTTTTTAATACGGTGATGATGTAAAAAGAACCGTTTATCGATCTCGTAAGACCATCTCGATCGCATTTTGTTTGCAGTGTTCGGCACAGTTACCGCAACCATAGCATCTTTCACTGGAGATTATATCGCTGTGATAGTCATCCCCATCTCCGATAAGTTCTCTGGCTTCAAACGGGCACACCGCTAAGCTTAGGCACTCTCCGCATCCTATGCAGCGTTCTTTATCAGTTACAGCAATATATTTGCCCTGTCTGATAAGACAACTTAGATTATAACCAAATAGTCGATTTGCGAGAAGTGGGACACAACTCACAGGTGAGCAGTTACAAATTGCTGTCTCTCCTTGGCACACGTTGTAGATGCATGGAACAACCCCAAGGTCCAACAACTTATTTTCAAGTTTAATTAGCTCCTGTTTATCAATATTGCGAAATGAAGGCACCTTTTCAACATAATGACGGGCTGTGCGTCCTATCTGCACATCCGTTTCCACCGGAAGCTGGCAAGTAAATTCAGTTTCTCCCTTATGCCTCCCATCCAGACCCTCTTTTTCCTGTGTGTAGGCCTTACATGGGCATTTACCGACTGTAATTCCAAAATCATCGGGAATAGAATTAATAAACTCAAATAGCTCCTGTCTTGTCACAACCACGTTGAAAGAAAAGATTTTTTCAACCATCCAACCAGTGAGGTGAGTAATTGCCGCTTGAAAAGTCTCGCTTGATTTTTTTCTCGCCGTAGTGGTGTCCAGTATTTTTGCGAGCCAATAAACGATTTTCATTATGTTACTCTCGTTGGGGGCATACCATCGCATGAAAACATCACGAGTGCGTATCTTTTGCCTTTTATCCCTGAAGGAGGGATCGCCCCGTACCCACGCTTTCTTTTGCACCAAATTTTGCATCCAATCCCCCATCACCTTCCTCTCTTCCTCTTTTTCCAACCATTCATACATTTATATTCACCTCTCTCCTCTCAACTATTTTACTGCTATATTTTTAGGTAGAAGAACCGAATAAAGAGTCAAATCCTTTTCTTAAAACTTCAAGCATCGGACCGACGACCTTCATCAAAAATTCAAGCATTGGACCTATAGCCACCAATAGGGGTCCAACAATCTCAAGTATACGAACTATCACATCGAGTATTACTCCAGTTATGGAAGCCACCGCATCGACGAGAGGACCCAAGAGGTTCACATTATCCAAGAGATTCATCGGCGCTGTGACGATCGTCCCAATGATCTTCCCTATATCGATGGAAGAAACTGCATTCACAACCATCTTCGCCACAGACCCTATAACTGCGGGAGATAGAACAGATTTTAAAACTCCCGTGAGCATTGGGGCTGTAGCTCCCGTCAAGCTTCCCAGTACGCTTCCCAAGATGTTACCGATTCCTTTTTCTCTGTTTTCGTTCATATTCATCGCCTATCTTTGTTTTGTCTATTTTTTGAATAAAAAATTCATAGAGGAGAGAATTAAAAAGTTACGTCTCTCCCCTCCCAGCAGCAGTCGATTATTCTCCCCAATTCATCCTTTGAGGGAATTCTGGGAGTCACGTAGAAACAGGGATCGTAGTAGGCAAACTCTATAATATTTTCTCTGCCCCTCTTCCAGTCCTCCTCTTTTATTCCGGTCTCACCGTATGATTTTGGGGCCTCTATCTCGTCCATAAGCGATCTCAACTTCCCAACGATCTTATCCACGGCGTCCTCTTCGTCTTTAAATTCTATGCCAAGAATACGCGCCAATTTGGCATATAATTCTCTCGTTTCCTTCTCTCTCGCATTTGCGTAGAATTGTATCGTGTACGGAAGCGCTATACCTACGGCCAATCCGTGATGTAAGTGGTGCACTGCACCCACCGCGTGCCCTATGCTGTGTTCAAGCGTAGCCTGAGAATTCCCAAATCCTAAACCGGCAACCGTTGCCGCGTTGTGCATCTTTTCCCTCGCTTCCATGTCGTCTGGATTTTTATACGCCTTCGGTAGATATTCTATGCCCATCCTTATACCTTGTATGCATAGCCCCTCAGAAAAATCGTTTCTCCATCTGGAGACGTATCCCCCAAATGAGTGGGCCAAGACGTCCAATCCCGAGCCAGCAGTGAGCTTTTTGGGCATGCTCATTGGAAATCTTGGATCTATCACAGCAACATCAGCTATAGATTCTCTGCATGCTATACCCCATTTTCTCCCCAGCACCGGGTCCGTTAAGACTATTGCCCACGTAGATTCAGCACCCGTACCACTCGTGGTTGGTATAGCCATATAATGAGCCTTTTCTCGCAAGTTATACCTTGAAAACGGATCTATACTCCCGAGGGATATATCTGGGTGGACATATTTTATCCACACAGCTTTTGCAGCATCAAGGCAGGATCCGCCACCGAGACCGATTAGCCAGTCGGGCTTAAATTCCCGCGCCACTTCTCCGCCTTTTTCGATCGTGGGTATGCTCGGATCTGGCTCCACCTCATCGAAGATTTCAACCTCATATCCTATATACTCCAACATATCTCTGACGGTCTCCGCATGGCCAAACTTGACCATATCTTTGT
>RXIL01000145.1 GCA_004212085.1 Candidatus Methanolliviera hydrocarbonicum | reverse complement strand
CTTCACGGCATCCTCTAAAGTTAAAAGACAAAAAGGACAACAGACCGCTATTACATCTGCTCCCAATTGGCATAACTTTCTTTAGCACCTCAGGCGGTAACATTCTCACCAGCAGTCCGGTAAAATTGGCTACATTCACGACGTTTGCCTCAGACTGCCCACACGCATCGGTCATCAACCCTTCCAGTTATTCTACAGGGCAAAACTAAAGAAAAAATCTATAAATAGTTTAGATGAAACGATGTCTGTGCCATTGCAAAAGGTTTATACAACCTTTTGAAGTGATAGGAAACTTAAAGATGGGATCGATTACGATGAAGAGACCAAAAAGAATTGAGGGTATCGCCAGATCGACGATGGCGTTCATACTCGAAGCCAGCAAATCTTCATATCCAAAAGAATTCGCTGGGCTTTTGAGGGAAGAAGAAGGGATAATAAAAGAAGTTTTGCTCGTACCCGGTACACACAGTTCTGGGGGAGGTGCTTTGATGGATCTTTATAATATTCCTCTGGGTATATCGGTGGTGGGAACCGTCCACAGCCATCCGAGCGGAAATTTTACCCCATCTGATGCAGATCTCCACCTCTTCCGGCGAAAAGGGTTCGTCCATATAATCACCGGGTATCCATATTCAAAGGATTCTTGGAGTGCATATGATTCTCGCGGAGATAAGGTGGATATCCCAGTAGTGGAGATCGAATTTGATTATGGAGATGAGGAAGAGTGGTGAGAGTTTTGGCGACGGGGACGTTTGATATATTACATCCAGGACACCTATTATACTTGGAAGAAGCCAGAGCGCTTGGAGACGAGTTATATGTGATCGTGGCGAGAGAGAAAAATATAAAACACAAACCAAAACCGATCATATCCGAGAATCAGAGGTTGAAGATGATCTCCTCCTTGAATGCAGTGGATGAAGCTATTCTCGGGAGCGAAGGGGACATCTTCGAGAGATTATACGAGATAAAGCCAGATATAATAGCTCTCGGTCACGACCAGCATTTTGATGAAAGAGTGCTTGAAAGGGAGCTTAAAGAGAGAGGTATTAAAGCGGATGTTGTCAGGATAAAGAAGTCATTAGATTGTGAGCTCTGCTCCAGTGCGAAGATCTACAAGAAGATCGTGGAAAGAGAGATGCTCAAAAATTCAAAGAATTTTTGATCAAAAAGCGAAGATTTTTGGATAAGAAGAAACGATCATCATCGAAGGACCCTAACGGGGTCGATCGTTCCATCTATCACCACGTCAAAATCGATTTTATCCATCCAATTTTGTTTCTCGAATATTCCCATGAATCCCACTCCGATGATCTTCGTCTTCTTATTTGATGCTTCATCGATCATTTTTAGGATATCTTCCGCCGTTTTTTTGGAGAAGGGCATCGCTAATCCACCCAATATCACAACGGTGTCACTATCCCTCGGATCGGCTTCTTCATCGATCACCTGATAGCCTACCCCTTCGATCAACTTCATCTTCCTCGTATCTTCGACGATGGCGTCTGGGATAAATGCCATCTCAAAACCTTTATTCCTAACCGAATACGCGAGGAGTTCTACGAACGGCGTGCATACACCGACCGATCCGGCAAATGTGACCTTTGCTTCCCTGTCTAAATCCTTTATGGACTCAACAAACGCTGTCAATAGACCATTTATTCCTTTATAGTTCATACTTTCTCTCTCCCTCTATTATGGGATCTCATTCGTATCACCTATTCAACACCTCATAATAATTTTTCGCTGCACACATCTTCCAGATCGGCACGTGCATTCAAAGATTCTCGCTCCAAGGGTATCCTCTCTATAGTGGCAATGATCACAAATTTAATGACATTCTGTTTAATATCGATGAGGATAAGTTAGAAGCGATACATTTTGCCCCTGAGGTTGCTCACGTCTATGTCAGATGTCCACTTTGTAAAAGTCCGGATTTTGAAGTAGTCCATGGACGAGGAGTTCTAATAGACTCGATAAAAGGCATTGGCACAGGAAAAGAGACAAAAGGTAGATAAGGGATGGGGATGGTAATAGATCCAAGATTAAACATCATTGATAAGAGTTTAATCGCAACCGTTCTCGCATTGACTTTGTCGAGGTTGGGTTACCATGTTGGGTTGTTAGATTTGGATCTATCTGCGCCGTCCGCACATGTGATATTGGGGATAGAGAGTGTGTATCCGAAGGAAGAGAAAGGAATCGTTCCGCCTGTGGTCCATGGCATAGAATTTATGAGTATCGTTTATTTCACCGGTGATGGTGCCGCTGTCATCCATATCCAAGAGCGTTAACTCTTCCTCTTTGATGTCTAAATGGGGTAAAATATGTTCTTTTAGGAGAGACTGCATCAATAATCCGCCACTCCCATCCCCCACGGTGATGAATCTTTTTCCAGGTTTCATATATCTAACCCCTTTTTTACACCTACCATTCACGATATTTTCTATCGCCTCAATCATGAATCAAATTTAAAGGATACGGAATATACCCCCTCCTCGAGGTGACTTTCGACCTTATAACCCGATTTATGAACTAAATCAAGCATCCTTCTATTTTGTGCCAGTATGGTCGCCTTGAAGCCGCGTACCCCATTTTGCTTTGCCACTTTGATGAGATACTCGAAGAGAGAAGTTCCCACTCCCAAATTTTGCCAGTCGTCGTGGATCAAGAGGGCAAATTCTGCCATGGAAGAGGCATGATCTACAATATAGACCCCGGTGGAAACGGCTCTCTCTATCTTCCTCCTCCCATACCGTACCAACGAGCCTCATCTCATCCCTATAATCGATATTTACGAGTTTATCTATACGATCCTCGGTCATGCGCAATGGAGTGAAATATCTCGTGTAGATCGTCTCCTCGGAGACGGAGTGATAGAGTTCTCTGATGATTGGTCCATCAGAAAATCTTATGGGTCTGAAGTAGATCTTTCCCTTCGGGGTTTTCATCGTCATCTCATATTTTTTTTGGTCATAAGATGCATATTTCAGTGCTACCTGATCTGGACGGACATACATATGCTCTTTTGCCACTTTTAGGAGTTCTTCCCTGAATTTTGGATGAGCAATGTTGATGAGTGCCATCGCCCGCTCCCTGATGCTTTTTCCATGAAGATACGCGATGCCCCACTCTGTTATCACGTAGTGGACGTCTCCACGCGTGGCGATGACCCCTGCCCCCTCACTCAGATGGGAGACGATCCTCGAAACCTTGCCATTCATCGCGGTTGAAGGAAGAACGATGATCGATTTCCCTCCCTTTGAGAGAGATGCGCCCCTGATGAAATCCGCGTGCCCGCCCAATCCGGAAAAAAAGTGGTAACCCAGGGAATCCGCGCAGACCTGTCCGGTTATATCCACCTCCAGCGCAGCGTCTATCGCGACCATCTTCTCGTTCTTTGCGATGACGAACGGGTCGTTCGTGTACTCCGTCGGATGAAATTCAAAGATCGGATTGTCGTCGACGAAGTCATACAGACGCCTACTTCCCATACAGAAAGAAGCGACGATCTTACCCCGGTGAAGCGTCTTCTTCTCATTCGTGATGGCACCCGTCTCCATTAGAGGAATCAGATCGTCCGTGAACATCTCCGTGTGAATGCCGAGATCTTTCTTATCCTTTAAAAATGGTATGGATGCAGAGGACGTCACGCCGATTCCAGTCTGTACGGTGGATCCGTCTTCGACCAATTGGGCGGCATATCTCCCTATCGTCCTTCCAACCTCATCAGGCTCTCTGAATTTATATTCTAATAGTGGTGTATCGTTCTCGACTAAGAGATCAATATCATCCACGTGGATGAAGGTGTCCCCTCGTGTCCTCGGCATCTGCGGATTTACCTCGGCGATCACCATCTTCGCGCTCTCCGCGGCGGCCTTTGTGACGTCCACCGATATTCCAAAGCTGCAGTATCCATGAGCATCTGGCGGTGAGACCTGGATCAATGCCGCATCGAGCGGAATCTTTCCGCTTTTAAACAATTCTGGGACTTGGGAGAGAAAGATTGGTGTGTAATCCGCGCGCCCCTCCGAAACGGCTTTTCTTAGATCTGGAGCGATGAAAAAGGTGTTGTGATGGACGATATCTGTAAATTCTGGTCCGACAAATGTTTCCATGCCCAACGCCAACGTATTGAAAAATTCCGTATCGGATAACCACTTGACGCGCTCCATCAAACCTTTGACCAACAACTGTGGTTGGCCTGCCCCAGAACCGATAAAAACCCTGTCTCCTGGACGCACATCTCTTATTAGTCTATCGATCGCTTCTTCCACTGTTTTGAATTTTGGGTTTTTGGCGGGCATGATAAAGTCTTACCTATCAAACGATATTTAACTTTTTGCCACGAGTAAAGATCATACCAGTGTGTGATGATCTGCCCTAAAAAGATCTTTTTCCAGCTGAACAGAGATTCTGGTATGCACACCATCTGCAGAGCATAGATTCCTTCGGTTCAAAATCTATGGTATCTTCGATATCGTTGATCTTCGAAATGATCTCTCTCTTTAAACTCTCCAAGATTTCAGGACTTCTCTTCGATCTGAATTCTTTGTCAAAGACGAGATAGTGCCATATCAGATCAACATCATTCACATCGTCCCATATATCTTGAAGACCGAGCTGATAGATTGCCAACTGCCAATCTTCATCTATATCACGCTGGAGTGGTAATCTTGAAGAGGTTTTGTAGTCATGAATTTCATAGGTGCTATCAACTCTTTGGGATAATCTGTCGATGTACCCGACAAATCTAAAATCATCGAGGGGTATCTCAATTCGTTTTTCGAGTGCGCAAATCTCTGCCTGATCAAACGGAAAATATCTCTTGTAATATTGTTCCAGAGATCTTCTTCCAATCTCTCTGTAATGCTCCTTGGAATATTCCTTTCGAACGATTATAACGCTGTCATGCCAATTCTTCTCCCAGTTTGAATGGTAAAAATCCAACAGGCTCTTAAGAGAAGATTCTTTATCCCATAGATCATCTCTATATAACTTTTTAAGGCTTTCATGGACTCTTGATCCCATAAATGCTTCAACACCCTCGGTATCGACTTTTATTCGATCGATGTATCGATACCTGTATGTGAGCGGGCAGTTCTCAAATGT
>RXIL01000183.1 GCA_004212085.1 Candidatus Methanolliviera hydrocarbonicum | reverse complement strand
TGATCGTGGGCAAAAAAGACGCCATTGTGGTGGATTCCCTTGCAAATGCCAAAAGGGCGGAATCCTTCCTCGGTGAGATTAAAAGAGTAACGGATAAGCCGTTCAGCTATCTGATCAACACGCATCATCACACGGACCACACCTGGACGAATCACCTATTCCATGCGAAGACGATCTGTCATACCCGCTGTCGAGAGGAGACCACAAAGGAGATGAACATGGATCCGGAGTTGTATCCAGGGATCTTCCGGGGGCTCGACGTTACAGGCGCCAAGGTTACCCCTCAGGATATCACATTTGAGAAGAATCTCACGATCTACCAGGAAGTTGAAGATGGAATGCGGGAGATAAGGCTCATATATGCTGGACCAGCGCATACCGTAAGCGACGTCTTTGTCTATCTTCCCGAAGAGAAGGTTCTTTTTTGTGGAGATCTCCTCTTCGCGGAACCCTGCACACCTTTCACCCTGATGGGATCGATCTCCGGTTATATCCGGGCACTCGATCTCCTTGCAGATCTCGATGCAGACGTATACGTGCCGGGTCACGGACCGCTCTCTGGAAGAGAGGAGATATACAAGGCCCGGGAATATCTGGTCTTCGTCCGAGATGAGGCACGTAAGAGATTTAAAGAAGGTATAAACGCCTACGATGCAGCTAAAAGTGTAGATCTGGGTGTATACAAGGGATGGAATGAAAGGGAGAGGATCGTCGGAAACTTCGAACGTGCATACAGCGAGTTTGGGGGCGAACCGCCGGGTGCGGATCTACCGGATTTACTCGACATAATGGTTAGGATGATGGAGTATCGTGGAGAGCTGGAATCGTAAATGTAGTCCCCGTCTATTTTAATTTAGATAAATCTAATTTTTTTAGCCATTATATCCAAGTTTTTTTAGCCATGAAGGCTGATATATTACATGCTCCTTATTGAAATAAAGTAAATTTTAAAAAAGTAAAATTAGCTTAATGATATATATATATAAGGAATAAGGAGAATGCTAAACCACAATAGGAGTGTTAACATGGAAAA
Source organism: Candidatus Methanolliviera hydrocarbonicum (assembly GCA_004212085.1). Taxonomy (GTDB): domain Archaea; phylum Halobacteriota; class Methanoliparia; order Methanoliparales; family Methanoliparaceae; genus Methanolliviera; species Methanolliviera hydrocarbonicum. The sequence continues at coordinate 4,102 of RXIL01000183.1, read as the reverse complement.
ATTGACCGATTTGGTAAAGATGGCCTCAAGTGGTATGCCATTGATGGCAAAGAGCATACCTATGGCTATGAAGTTGCTTCCGACGGCACTACCCTTGGTATCGAAGTTGCTTCCGACGGTCTTGACGACCTCGACAACGTTGATGGCATCGATAAGCGGGAATGAGAAGATGATGGAAGGGGCGGGCTTAATCGTAGAAGGTCTAACAACGATCACGGAGAGGATAAGCAAGATATAGATAGAACAGATAGGTGATGAGATGGCACTCGAAAATCTAAAGAAACTTGTAACTGAAGGGGAACCGGATGGAGCGGTTGAGGAAGTTCAAAAGGCGATGAACGATGGCGTAGATGTTTTGACGATATTAAACGACGCAATGGTTCCAGGGATAAACCGAGCTGGTGAGCTTTGGAAAGAGGACGTCTACTTTTTGCCCGACGTCATAATGTCTGCTGAGGCATTCAAAGATTGTATGTCTATCATAGAGCCAAAGTTGAAGACTGCAGGGGGTGAGAAGATAGGCAAGGTCGTGATCGGCTGTGTCGAGGGAGATATGCACGATCTCGGAAAGGGGCTCGTTGTTGCGATGCTCAGGGCAAACGGGTTTGAAGTTGTTGATCTTGGAGCGGATGTCCCGGTCTCTAAATTCGTGGATAGTATAAAGGCGGAGAACGCGGATATCGTCGGGATGGGGGCTTACATGAGCACGACGATGACACTGATGAAGGACTTCATCGAGACGTTTGTGAAGGAAGGTTTGAGAGATAAGATAAAGGTGATGGTCGGAGGGGTTCCTATAACCCAGAAGTACTCGGAAGATGTGGGAGCAGATGCCTGGGGGCAAGATGCTCTGGACACTGTTGAGAAAGCCAAGAAATTGATGGGGGTTGCATAATGGGATTGATTGATATCGTTCCTGACGCCTTGAATGGGCTGTTATATGGATTAGGGATAAATAAAAACATAAAATTGGAAGGTTTAGGCAGGACGGTTGCAAGTTTTTTAGGGAAGCCGGATTATCCTAGCTCTATGGTGGTAGGCATCACAGAACACCCGATGCATATCGCCAAGGTTCCGCCAGAGGTATACTTCTCAAACGGAAGAGTTCTCTCCGAGGCCAGCTATTGGGTGTATAAGTGGTATGGGATAGACTATGGAATTTGTTCTCTTGATATTTATAACACAGAGGCGGAAGCACTGGGGGCAAAGACGGTTTACGGCAAGGAAAGTATGCCCACCCTCGATTTCAAGGATCACCTGATAAAGAAACCAGAGGATCTGGATAAGATAAAGACACCGATAGAGGCGGATTGGGGAAGGGTGCGCTACAAAATAGACATCACTAAATGGAATGGAAAACTTTGGGGATTACCCCTCGGAATGTTCTGTGCACCATTCAGTCTTGCGTGTGCTCTCAGGTCTTATCCAGTTCTCATGAGAGACATGAGAAAAAATCCGGAGTTCACGCATAGACTATTTAAATGGATCGTGGATGATGTCCTTGTTCCGTACGTTAAGTTACTAAGCAAAGAAACCGGTACTAAAATATTTCTGAGTGCTGATCTTTGGGCTGCCTTCCCGAATATCACCCCTGAAATCGCTTACAAATGGCTAAAGTCATACAATATGAGGTTTACCCGTGCCTGTGCAAAGGAAGGTATATTTGCATTTATAGTGGGGACGGGTTTTTATGCCGAGGAAGTAAAGGAGAGATTTAACTTTGAGATGGTGAAGAAGGGGTGGGATGCGATCGTTGATTGTATGTTGGGGGCAAAGATATCTATCCCTGTAATAGAGTACGGGGGATATTATGAGTGGCCTTACGAAAAAGTTCAGGAATATGCCCTTAAGAACGGAATCCCTATTTTTGGGAAGTTGCCGATAGCAAGAGGTATCCATTCGAGAGCTATGATGGATGGACCCCCAGAAAAAATTGCAAGTGATATGAAACATGCCATTGATATCATGGGAAGGGAGGGAAGATTTCCTATTATAATGTGGTCAATACCTACAAAGACACCGCCAGAGCACGTTCATGCATCATCACAGGCAATAAAAACATATGGAAAATATCCGATCGCAAAGGATCTCGATAAGATCGAGTTCAAGATGCCTGAGTTTGAGCCATTCGAGAAGTGGATAAAGAAACAGGATACGGACTACCCATGGTGGTGATGAATATGGATATAGAGATAGAAACATTTCCCGGGTTAAAGGTACTGTTAAAGACGTTTGCGGACTGCACGTACAGATGCACCAAGGAGCCATGGCACAGAACGATGGCGGCGGATACGATGGATTCCCTCATGGATCTATTGACGGATGGAAAGGTGATAGAGGGATTGACAAAGACGGTGGATGGTCTTTCAACCTTGTCTGCAGCTGTGATAACACCAGAAGCCATCGAGGGTGTGAAGGAGAAGATAGAAGATGACGAGTTCGTGGAAGCTACAAGATTGATGTGCTCTACAATGCTCTCTGATCTTAAGACCGTAGTTCCGATTGTAAACGAGATCATGGCGTTCATACCGAAGATCTTGCCGGCATTGCCCACCGTGATCGTCTTTGCGATATCGTTGATAGCCAAGGATGAGGTTATGGGAGAGGGGTTCGGTTCGATAATGAAGGGCATCGAGAAGATACTGGAGGCGATGAGCGAGTCTTTGGAGTGAGGGGGTTTAGTTCTAAAAAAAAGACAGTGGCAACCGATCGTTAAGAATGTTTCGGTATAATGCCCGGTTGTCCACTGCATAATTTTTTAAGAATAAAAATAAGTTTCTTACTAATGAATACATTTAAGATCGCACTCAATCCATCCGGAGAGATTATTTCGGCTGATAAGGAAGATTCTATCATGAAAGGTCTTGCAGACGCCGGCGTAGATATCTCATCCATATGTGGGGGGAAGGGAAAATGCGGCCGTTGTAAGATTATTCTCAAGGAAGGAGCAGCAACTCCAATCACCGATGCCGAAAAAAACATGCTAAGCGCCGCCGAGATCGAGAAAGGTTTCAGACTGGCATGCCAAACGAAAGCATTGAGCGACCTTGTGGTAGATATACCGCCAGAGTCGCTGATCCTATCTCAAAGGTTGCAGACAGAAGGAGAAGAGCTTGAGATAGAGGTAGAGCCGATAATTCAAAAAGTTTTTTTGAGCCTAGAACCGCCAACCCTCTCTGATCCAAGGTCCGACCTAACGAGGGTGATGGACGGCATTTATGAACAAAAGAGGATTAAACCGAGAATCGATTTTATTCTATCTAAGAAGATATCGAGTATATTGAGAGAAGGAGGGTGGACCGTTACCACAACTCTGCGTGAAAACGAGATCATAGGAATCGAACCCGGCGACGTATCTGGCATTAATCTTGGGATGGCATTCGATATCGGGTCAACAAAATTGGCCGCTTATCTCGTCGATCTTGAGACGGGAAATATGCTGGATGCCATAGGATTGGCAAACCCACAAGTGGCATATGGAGATGATATCGTAAGCAGAATAGGTTATGCGATGGAAGAAGAAAAGAAAAGAGAAGAACTGAGGCGTGCGATCATGAATGGCATAAATGGCATGATCAAAAATTTATGCCGGCGGAACGGGATTGGCAAAAAAGATCTTTCAGATATCACCATCGTGGGAAATACGGCGATGCACCATCTACTCTTGGGATTGCCCGTGAGACAGCTTGGATTGGCTCCGTATATCCCCGTCTTCAAAGAGTCTCAGGATATAAAGGCCAGAGAACTTGGGATAGATATGGTGGAGGGGGGATATGCTCACCTCTTACCTTTGATTGGAGGATACATCGGCTCAGATCACGTGGCGATGATCATGGCGACAAGGCTCTGGGAGGAAGAAGAAGAGAAAGTGAGGATCGGTATAGATATCGGCACGAATACTGAGATTGCATTCGCAAAAGAGGAAAAAATTATGAGCCTATCCTGTGCATCGGGCCCGGCATTTGAGGGATGGGGGATCAGACAGGGTGTGAAGGCCATGTCGGGCGCGATAGATAAGGTAAGCATAGACGGTCATGAGGTGGTCTGTTCCACGATAGACGACAAGCCCGCCATAGGAATATGCGGTTCAGGTATATTGGAT
>RXIL01000134.1 GCA_004212085.1 Candidatus Methanolliviera hydrocarbonicum | reverse complement strand
TCGCAAATCCTGTTGCCAGCCCATCGTCAACGATTATCACCGTTTTATCCACAATCTCCGGGAATTTGCCGCATCCAAATAGATCCACTCTTTCTTCGATCTCTTCCCTCTCTTCGGCGATGCAATCGTCTATCTCTTTTTTGCTCAATCTTAAATGTTTCACGAGATCCTCATTTAGTAATATGATACCGTCCCACGTCACGGCACCGAATCCCGCTTCCCTGTTCCATGGTATGTGAATCTTCCTGACGATGGCCAGATCTAGGGGCAAATTTAATCTCTTTGAAATCTCGACTCCAACCGGCACTCCTCCGGCCGGGATTGCCAGCACGCATGCATCCTTCTCTCTGTAATCTTCAAGCCATTCTGATAAAAGCTCGCCAGCGTTAGAGCGATCCCTGAATACGGATGTCTTATTCCTTAGCGATCTATCTTCAATTATCTCTGTCATTTCATTTATTTTCAGAGATAAATATCATTTAACTTTATCGATCTTCAATCATTTTTAAGAAAATGTTTTCTATATCAAATCAGATAAACACAACATATGAAAACTGGAGTATTCTTCCATGAAATATTTGCGCGACACTCTTGGCCTGTCGTGGGTAATAGATTCAAGAACTTTCCCAAAGCGATGGAGCGAGAGCTACAATTGGAAAAAGTAGATCTCTTTAAACCGGAGAAAGTATCTGAAGAACTTTTATTGAAGGTCCATTCGAGGGAACATCTGGATAGGGTGAAGGAGAGATGGTACTATAAAGGCGCGGCGATATCGGTCAGAGGATGCATCGAGGCGTCAGAACTAGTCTATGATGGGAAGGTAGAGAATGCACTCGTATTCAACGTCGCAAGCTTGGGCATCACGCAAGGTATGAAAATGCGTGGGGTGGAACATATCTTTCCTGCACAGGTCCATCCATCGCAGATCTGCGCGAGAAAGTCCTCAGAAATCGAAGATTTCTGGGATACCACAACGAAGTTGTCAGGGCAGGAAAAAAATTGAGGTTCGCCATAATAGATACAGACTCACATCACGGGGACGGGACGAGGAGCATCTTTCGTTGGGACAAAGACGTACTCCACATCTGCTTCTGTAGTAATTCCAAGATGGAAGACGAGACAAAGATAGATGTGGATTTCCTAAAACTCGTTGAATTGGTGAGATCCTGCTCCATTGAAGCGTGTGGGGGAAGATATGTGATAATAATTATGGGCGGCTCGAGAGGGGACATCGCCGAGTATATCTTTCCAAGAATGATAAGGATACTTGCGAAATGAAGTTCGAGCCGAGCTATATCGGATTATATGAAAGCGGAGCGTTGGATGAGAGAATAAGAGAACTCTACGAGATACTCGAGAGTTGTGAGTTATGTCCAAGAAAATGCGGAAAGAACAGATTAAAGGGAGAGGAGGGATTTTGTAGATCTGGAAGAGAGCTCATAGTGTCGAGTTATGGCCCACATTTTGGAGAGGAGGAGCCTCTGGTCGGCACAAAGGGATCCGGGACGATCTTTCTGACAAACTGTAATCTTCGTTGTGTATATTGTCAAAACTATGAGATCAGTCATCTTGGCATCGGAAGAGAGGTATCTACAGAGAGAGCGGCCGAGATGATGATCGAATTACAGAGAAGGGGGTGCCATAACATAAACCTCGTCACTCCAACCCATTTCACACCGCAGATCGCAAGATCGATCAAAGACGCGATCAAGAAAGGTCTTCGCCTGCCGATCGTCTATAACTGTGGCGGATACGAGAACGTGGAGACGATAAAGTTATTGGAAGGGATCGTCGATATATACATGCCAGATATAAAGTATAGTTCTGAGGAACCTGCAAAAAAATATTCGGATGCCCCCGACTACTTTGATAGATGCAGAGAATCGGTCGAAGAGATGTACCGTCAGGTTGGAGATCTGAAGACGGATGAAGGGATTGCGTGCAGGGGTCTATTAATAAGGCATCTGATCCTGCCGAATGATTTAGCAGGAAGCAAAGAGGTATTGAGATTCGTCTCTGGTCTCTCAAAAGATAGCTACGTCAATATAATGGATCAGTACAGGCCGGAAGGTGAGGCGTGGGATTACGAAGAGTTGGGCAGAAGACCAACGAGGAAAGAGTTTTACCGCGCGATGGAGATGGCGAAAGAATTTGGATTACATCGATTCAGTAAAGAGTCCTTCAGGATCCATTAATTTAAGAGATAAGATGAAAAAAGATCCATGCGTCAAAGAGGCGCTACTCTATCGGAAGATCGACGAGAAGGTAAAGTGCATGGTGAAAGGTCTTGTGAGATCCCCTTGGACGGATATGGATTCTGCAAGACGAGGAAAAATATTAATGGAAAGCTTTACACGCTCNAATACGGCGATATATCATCTCTAAGTGCAAATCCAATCGAGAAGAAACCATTCTTTCATTTCTTCCNTGGTAGCCGTGCCTTGACTGTTGGAAGTTGGTCCTGTAATTTTACCTGTCCCTGGTGTCAGAATTGGAATATCAGCAAATATCCCCCGGATCCGGAGAAGAGGAATTATCTCTCTCCTGAAAATTTTATAAGATTGATGAAAGAGAAGAGATGCCAGGGAACGAGCATCTCGTTCAACGAGCCCACTTTATTATTCGAGTATTCACTTGATGTCTTCGATCTGGCAAAAAAAGAGGGATTCTATAACACATACGTCACGAATGGTTATATGAGCTCGAAAGCTCTAAAATTGTTGGTATAACACGGATTGGACGCGATAAATTTTGATCTCAAGGGTGATGCCAAAGCGGTTGAAAAATATTGTATCGCGGACGTCGAGAAGGTCTGGAGAAATATAAAAAAGCAAATAGAATGGGCATTCACGTGGAGATAACAACATCGATCATACCAGGTCTCAACGACGATGAAGAGTGCTTGAGAGAAATCGCTGGAAAAATTAGAGAAATTGGAGATATTCCATGGCACGTAACGCAGCATTATCCGGATTACAAAGCATTTGAGGTCGGACTCTATCCTGGAAGGACGCCGGTTGAGACGTTGGAAAATGCGTGGAAGATCGGAAAGAGAGAGGGTCTGAATTACGTTTATGCAGGGAATGTTCCCAGTCATCGGTATGAGAACACCTATTGTCCCACGTGTGGCGAACTTTTGATAAGACGTCTCGGGTTCGATGTGATCGATTACAAGATCACCCGTAAGAAGAGATGTCCGAGGTGCGGGGAAGAGATTCCGATCGTTGGATCGTACTTGAGAGGATAATGGAGTAAACGGTAGTCAATATTTTATTTACCCTCCCTACAAAACTCTTTCACCGGACATTTAACACACCGCTTCTTCTTACAATATCTCAGGTTGAGCTTAACGAGCGCCGTCTCGATCCTCGCCAATTTCTCTCCTTCAACGTTTAAATCTATATCGAGATTACCCGCGATCTCTTTCACTTTATCAGGAACATCGGGGTTAACATCCCATATACCCCTCATCTCCCTCAAAAATATGTGTGTCGTCACGGCTCCGATACCCTTAAATTCCTTCAATCTTCTCTCCAAATCATTTGTATCAGATGACTGATCGTACAGACCATCCAACGAACCATATTCCTCCTTAAGGACCTCCATTATATTTAGCAATTTAGTCGCGGTGGAGAAGTCATATCGTACGTATCCACCATCGTCCAATATCTTGACCAATTCATTCCACCCTACAGATACGATCTTCTCGGCGGTGTTGACCCCGCATCTATCAAACCATCTATACGTGTTAGAGGCGATCTTCTCGCTTATCCTCGCGCCAAATAGAATTGATGCCAGAAACCATTTGGACCTGCCGGACGGTTCTACCAGATCTATTCCCAGATCTTTTGAATACAATGGGAATAGGGAGAGGAGGCGATCGATTCTATTCATCTTATCTAGTCTTTCAACACCATATAAATAAATGTGAGCCAAAGTAGTTGAAGATAGAATCCGGGTGAAGAAGTTACCTTGATCTTACCATCACGTGCGCGTCTTCGTCTCTATAATAATTCGGTATGACTGCTACCTTAATAAACCCAAGAACCTCATAAAATACCTGCGCAGTTTTATTGCTCACTCTCACCTCCACCCATGCCCTTCCACAATTTTTAAACACCTCTTCTACGAGCTTCCTTCCTATCCCCATCCTTCTATGCAATGGATCGACCGCAATTGATGCGATATGACCATCTCTTTCATCAAAGATGATGTACGCGAGAATCTTCTCATCTTCATATACCAAGAACTGGTATAATCTTGAAAGGTAGAAGAACGTGAATCGATCGTAAGCAGATTTTGGGAAGGAGTTCGATTCTATCTCCAATATCCTTCTCATATCCCTGTGGGTGAATTTTCTTATCATCTCTATCCAAGCAAATGTTTATTTCTAATATTAACCTTATTCAAGCATCTCTTTGCGGTCTTATAGCACTCTTCCACCTGATTTCCCGGCGTTATCGTCATATCCGACCTGTAAAAGGCGGGATGAAAGACCAACAGAGAGTACGGGGTGTTTGTATCGATATTGGCGATCATAGAAGAAGACGGCGAGATTGTACCCACCCTCTGAAGATCTAGGACAGAACCCACGCGGCACAGCAGTTCATCGGAAGTGGATCAAGGTAAGCATAAGCCAACGCGACTTCTGGACTCACCCTCGAGATCATCTCTCCGTTTATATTCTTCCTCAAACCACAGTAACTTCTTTCTCCCTCTTCAAGAATACATTCATTTGAGCAGAGGTTGCATCTTATTCCATCTGAGCTCTTGGGCGGTTTTCCGGGTAGTCGCATCGAAGATCTAACCCTTTCATGGACATCTTCGAGGGAGATCTGCTTCTCACATATGCAGTTTGCACAAACGGACAAAATACTTGATCTGGAAGAGCATAAAGAGGGAATTGTCATCGATCTTTTTGATGTGCAAGGAAGAGGTCAAACGAGTTGTTGAGGTGTTATTCTATGCGTTCTCCTCTTCATTAAGTTTCGCGAATGGATAGAGAAATTCTTGACACCTATGGGGATTGTGTTGCGATGATGAGAAATTATTTTTGTCGAATACTAAACCTTTTGCATAATTAACTTTTTATAGCACTAAACGCATATTTATTCCTTGGGATGGGACAATATGATGAGTTATACCTTGCTCTCCAAGAAGC
>RXIL01000155.1 GCA_004212085.1 Candidatus Methanolliviera hydrocarbonicum | reverse complement strand
TCGTTTATCTTGGTAGGGTGTATATTTCAGGAATATATACTTTACCCACAGAAGGCTAAATTAAAAATTTTCATCAAAAAATGATTGGCGAGAAGATCATCGCATCTGTACGTTTGGGTAAAAATGAAATTCCTCTGTACTTCTTTTTGGTTACAAAGCTCAAAATGAGTCACAAAGCGTATATCATACGGGAGATAGAGTTTCAGACTGAACCCCCCTCCCCGTCGGTCAAAGAGATAAGATCGGGAAGGAGGGAAGGCCAGAGGCAAAGTTAATAGATTAAGTTCTCGCCAAGGAACTCCTTGATGATCCCGGAAATGGCTGGGGCATAGGTTTAATTAGGGGCATAGACTAACCATATGCATTGCAGTTTACATTACCTCTTGGTAAGTGGTTGAAAAGAGCTTCGCCTTGCTCTCTTTTTATATTTAATCTATACTATTATCTATTCTTTTCAACCATCTCTATTGCCATCCTTGATGAAGCCTCAACAATCTCGAAACATCGCTTGGAGTGATTAATATGGTTCTTAAAGTCGGTATAATCTTCAAACCGCTTACCTGTAATAACTGAACATTCGTTACTGCCGAATCTTGTCACAAAGTTTCGTATGAGACTGTTGCCGACAGCATATGGTTCAACTTTCAAATATGTGCCTCTCGGTAGGAATTCTTCTCTCCATATGTCAACGTGACCAACCAAAAAGGCCTTTAAAATTTCCCCGTAACTCAAATGAGACACGTCTATTCCCCAAACAGTATTTAAGGCCATTATGGCCCCCACAAGAGCACCACATACCCCTCCTGTGAGACCGACACCACCATCNAATGCCAGTGCCATCGTCTCAAGCCTCTCGTTGCCCAATCCCGTTTCTTTTCTGAATCTCTCCAAGACAGACTGGGCACAATGAAGGCAGACATCTTCGTCTACTTCCTTGTTTAAACCCGAGACCGAAATATCTTCATCCATAATATCTGCAAGGGTCTTTGCAGATTTTCCTATGTGGTGAAAACATCGAAGAAGTCTATCTCCTGGGAAAAAATAGCGGATTAGCCCAAATGGACGGGTGAAATCCACATCTGTTCTCTCTCTGCATAAAGAAGATCCAAATTCTGATTGAAACAAATCCACGTACTTCCGTACTTTCTCGTGAAATGCCGAAAGAAATGCGGGATTCTTTGATGCAAGACTATTAACATGCTTCAAGCCAAGTGCCAAAGCCCCACATGTGACCACACCGCAAGTTGAGCCTGAACCGACTACCCCTCCCTCCAAGCCCGTCACTAAGTAGGCAGGAGGATTCTCCACCTCTTCCAAGTATTCCTGCATTGTTATGAGGGTCGCCTGAGCACAGTTTAAATCATGAATCAGCCTCCACCAGGCACGACTTGAAAGTGCTTTCCGATCAAGTTTGCTCATAAGACTAACCCCCGCTCCTTTTTCTTCTTTTATTTTATTTTCATTCACAACCATCATAACTTTCTCTGTTTCATTCAAAGGTATAAATCTGTTTGCACTTCTTAGAACGTGATTCCAGTAGTGGACAAAATCCCTCAATTAAAGACCTTATCATCGCTCCTTTTAGTCGAATCTAAACTTTTTTTTGTTTAGTTTATTCATAAATTTTAGTTACTTTTATATCTCTATAGATTCTTTCCACGTCATAATTACCCATATGGCCGTAACTACCGTGCAACTATATGGATTCGTCCGCAACCCCAACTGCGATTTCTGCGACATACCGTCCTGTTTAACCACCGGCGTAAATTTGGTGCTATCTATCCTCTCTCGGCTAAAGAACGTTAAGGGGCGTTAAAGATAGAGAGCATTAAAAGAATCTATAAAGGAGAGAAAAAAAATTAATCGATCTATCTGCGGAAGATATTTATCACCTCGACCACGCCCTGTCCGGGCCATCCCATCGTGTGGGTTAAACCCATCTCCGCGCCCTCGACCTGATTTTTACCCGCCTCCCCCNTCAACTGCCACACGGTATCTGCGGCTTGCCTTACCCCCGTGGCTCCGAGAGGGTGTCCGACAGATATTAATCCACCGCTGGGACCTACCGGATACTTTCCGTCTATCTCCGTCATGCCCTCGTCTAGGAGTTTTCCACCCTCTCCCTTCTTGCACAATCCCAGATCTTCATAGTGCACAATCTCCGCGATGCTGAAGCAGTCGTGAACCTCAAAGACGTCTACATCTTTCTTTATTTTAATATTTGCCTGCTTCTCCACAGTTTTAACACATCGGAGCGTTGGTATGAAGGTCGCGTCTACAAGCATCGATGTTGCATAATCGGGATCTGTTGAAACTCCGGAAGCCTGAGCAGAAGCGGCGACGTAGACGGGTGTGTCTGTATATTTCTCCGCAATTTTTCCACTTGTTAATATTGCAGCCGCCGCACCGTCGGAGAACGGAGAACACTCGTAGATCGTCAGAGGATCTGATATCATCTTTGAGTTTAGAACTTCCTCGAGTGTCACTGCTTTTCGGTACTGGGCATAAGGATTATTCACGGCATTTTTATGGCTTTTGACGGATTGTTCGGCAATCTGTTCGTGCGTCGTTCCAAAATTAGCCATGTGTGCCTGTGCTATCATAGCAAAAGCACCGGGCATCGTTATGCCTCCCATACCCTTAATACCCGCTTTCCCCTTCGCTTTAACACCTTCTTCCTCTTCTTTACTTACGCCACCACTCTCGATCTCGGCCATCGTATCGATACCCATGACTTTACCCATCGTCGAACCATACATCTTCTCCACGCCCATCGCGAGGGCGATATCGCATGCACCCGCTCTTATGGCAAAGTAAGCATCTCTGAGTGCACAAGAACCCCCAGAACAGGCGTTCTCCACCCTTGTAAGTGGTATTCCGGAGGCACCTATCTCCCCAAGTGCCAAATATCCCGCTCCAACCCCCGCGGATGTTCCATACCAAGCTGCCTGTATCTCCTTTCCATCCATATTTGCATCTTCAAGGGCTCTTTTACATGCATCTGCGGTTATCTCCCCATATTTCTTATCAAGGTGTTTTCCAAAGGGATATACCCCCACTCCCACTATTGCGACTTCGTCCATTTTATTAGCCACCTCATTTTATTAACCACCTAAAGGATATTTCTTGCTCTCATTCCTATAAATATTACTGTTTCTCCCATATCTAATACCATCGCTTGGCCGGAGAAACAAAGCCTTTAACTGTATCTAACACTCTCCTAATCAAAGGTTCCATCAGATCAGTCAATATTCTCATCAATACTTCGATTAAAGGCATAATCGGGGACAAAATGCCTATCAGCAGGTCTAACACGCCCCTTAAAATACCTTTTTCTCCTGTTAATCCTCCCAACACGCTTCCCAAGATGCCTACTCCTTCTCCCCTTAATTCTCGTAGCTCAGATGCGGCTACCGGACAACCTACAAGGGCCATCGGGCAATATAGACATCTCATACCGAGAAATGGGCATCTAAACTCGGTCTTCTTCTCTTCCTCATACTTGCGGATATCAGGCCTTAAGTCATACATTCTTTTCTAACCCCCACTATTTTTTGAGATATTATTTGATGCTAAGCGAACGAACTTCGTTCGCGAGACAAAGAACAAAAATAAAAGAGGGATATACCCTCTTTCACAATACTTTACATCACCGATCCGGAGACACGTGGATGAACAACTATCTCTCATCTCTCTCTTTTCTCTTAACCCAAATCTATTCGATCCACTTCACGGGTGGCACACCCCTGGGCACGGCCTTGTCGATCTTCCCTTTCGGATACCCCACGGCGATACTGGTTGACATTCTCCAGGGGTATTCGATCCCGAGTTTTTTATTGAGCCCTGAAAGGAACTCAAAAGGTACGGTACCGAAGCCGACGTAACACGTCCCTAACCCAAGTGCATGGGCGGCCAACACCATGTTCTGGGCGCAGATACCCGTATCAAGCTCCGGACTAGCGATCCCCCGCACATCATTCAGAATATAGATGACGCACGGGGCGTCGAAGTGAAGATCGCCCGTCTCCTTATATAGATCTATCGCTTTACCCAGAGCCCCCATAGGCCTCTGATCCATATCGCCGGGCATCGTATAGCTGAGCAACGGCACAAGAGCTTTTCTCCATGGCGTATCCTTACCGCTTATTCCCCTGCTGCCCAAATAAAGCCATCTAAAGATACTCAAGAATTTTATGCACTCCGTGTCGATCTCCTTTATCAGATTCTTATCTGTCACCACGATGAACTTCCACGGCTGGCCGTTTCCCGAAGATGGTGCAAACCTGCCCGCCTCGAGGATCCTGTTGATGAGCTCTTTTGGCAACGGTTTGTTTTGATATATTCTATTTGCCCGACGGGTATAGATCACCTTCTCGACGTCAGTCAGTTTCTCCTCTATCTCGTCATAGGGCCTGGGAGTTTCATCGCCAAATGGATTTGGTGGGACCAAGCCCACATCCTGCAACGTGGTTTTATATCGCCCTTCGAGAACTCTGTATTCTCCCACATACTCGAGCGCACCGGATGGACAGGCAGCTAGGCAGGCATTACAAGCGAGACTGACCTTCTCCATCAGCCCATATCCCCCGAGCCTGGGCATCTCCTTTTCCTCGTCCCAATATATTCCACCGGGGCAATTCAAAACACACCTCTTGCACTTGGTACACTTCTCGACGTCCACCTTAATATCGAAAGGGACACATTTAGGTATATGGGCGTTCGCATATCTCTCTTCAATTCCAATCTCCATTATTTTTTACCTCCTTTAAGGTAGTTCTCAACTTTAAAGATATTCTTCTCCTCTGGATTGAACTCCCCCCTGAGAACGCGGTCGAGTATCTTCTGCGAGATGGTCTTCGGTATCTCATCCAAGACCTGAACATAGGAAGGGATCAAATTCTTCGGAAGTTCTTTGGCACACAGCTCAAATATCGAAGGTGGATCGATCTTTTTCCCCTCGAAGGGAACAACGGCGGCCACCACATCACTTTCCCCCGGAGCACCGGAAGCCGCGGGGACGCCGTAGACACCAACCTCGGAGACGTCGGGATGCGCTGCAATCACTCCTTCAACATACTCCGGCTGAATGAACTCACCGGCACGGCGTAGCCCCCCACCTTCTCGATAGTTAAAGAATAACCATCCATTCTCATCAGTATGAGCCGTATCT
>RXIL01000095.1 GCA_004212085.1 Candidatus Methanolliviera hydrocarbonicum | reverse complement strand
TTGGATGATGTATCGCCATTCCGAGATTGCTTCCGACCTCAGGAATGACCTTACCGATATTTTTAAGCTTTAAAATTTCTTCAAGGGATCTCTTCAAATTATCCATCGCATAATACCTGTCACAATCATCCAAGAGCCATGCGGTTTGATTTACACAGCCTGTATTATCCCCCGTTCTTCTATACGTCTCTATTGACCTTTCTAAGAGTCTCTTCGATGCAATCGCGGATTTTAACGGAGGATATCCCATTGATATTAAACACGTTAAACAGGAAGAATATGTGCATCCTGATCCGTGAGTTCCCCCCTCTATCAATTTGCCATCTATTTTAACGGTTTCTCCATCGTAAAATATGTCTCTCCCCTTCAGATGCCCACCCGTGACGATTGCCACCTCTGTCCCAAGTTCATAAATTTTTTTTGCCGCGATCTCGGCATCTCTCTCATCTTTAATCCTCATTCCACTAATTTTCTCGGCTTCTTCTACGTTTGGAGTTACAATAGAGGATATCGGTATCAATTTCTCCTTCAAGACCTCTATGGCTTCCTTCTTGATCAGATCCCCTCCTGCTTCTGCCGACATTACCGGATCGACGATTATTGGAACTTTTATTTTTATATCGGACAAAAAATCTGCGACCGAGCTTATTATCTCAGGTGAATAGAGCATTCCTGTCTTCACCCCGCATATATTATCGTCCGAGAATACCGCTTTTAATTGCTCCATCACGAACTCCTCGGAAGATGGATATATCCCAAAAACCCCTTTCGAGTTCTGTGCGGTCAGCGCGGTTATGACGGACGCGGAAGAGAAGTTGAAGGACGAGAACGTCTTTATATCCGCCTGAATTCCTGCTCCCCCGCCGGAATCCGAGCCGCCTATGGTCAAACAGGTTCTGTCCCTGTTCTTGAATAGATCAAATGTCATAATGAAAAACGGTTTTTTATAGTATAAATCAAAACCCCCCAACTGAGAGGTGGAATCCCTATAATAAATTTTTTGTGCAATGTGGTGATTATCTCATCCTTGAATATTCGAAGATAGGTTTTATCTTGGAGTGGTGAGATCAAAAAGGGAAGAGGAGTTGGAGACGCTCTCTGTGAACGTCCTCAAAAATCTTCGATTTTTGGGATAACGCAAATCAAAGATTTGCGCTTACGTCGAGGTGGTAAATTTTGATGATGAGAAGATCAAATTTTTTCATACAGGGAAGAACACCAAAGGATGTGTGGTATCGTGGTTTGAAACTTATAATGAGCCAAGGTGCGCACGTGTTGGACGAGCGAGGGAGCGATACGAAGGAGATTTTAGATTTGATGACGAGGATAGAAGAACCGCGGGGGGATTTTCCCAAAGAAATTCTGAAAAGAGAGAGAATGCTCAGCGAGTATGGAAAGCAGTTTTTATCCCCAGAAAATAAGGGTTTCTCCTATACTTATGGGGAGAGATTGAGAAATTGGCATTTGAAATTGCAAGGGCAGGGAATAGATCAGATACAAGTGATAATAGAGAGGATAAGAAAAAATAAAAATACGAGAAGAGCGACCGCCACCACTTGGATCCCCCCAATCGACGCCAAAGCAGAAGAGGTCCCGTGTATGATCCTGGTAGACTTCAAATTGAGGAAGAAATTAGAATTGACCGCTTTGTTCAGGTCACATGATTTTTATGGGGCATATCCTTACAACATTTATGCGCTTTCTAAATTGCAGGAATACGTGGAAGAACAAATTCGTATGCCAGAGAAAATTCCTGCGAAGTTGGGAGGTATAACGGTATTGAGCATCTCTGCTCACATCTACGCGGGAGATTTCCAAAGTGCTCAAAATGTTTTTGGCGTATGAAAATGGGGAGATACGTATGAATGGGACTCATTGGGCAGATAAGATTGCAGAGGAGATAGTCGCAAATCGAAGATTTGCGTATGCAATGAAATCTCCGATTTCGTTCCGTGAAAATGGAACATTTTCACATGCCAAAAATCAAAGATTTTTGAGCATCTCATGGAAAGATAAAAATGTTATAGCCACCGGGATAACTCCCTCCGGAGATATACACATCGGAAACATGCGTGAGGTTCTCACGGGAGATATGATATACAGGGCATTGGTCGATAGAGGCAAAGATGCCGAACTGGTATACATAGCCGATACGTTTGATCCGTTAAGGAGGGTCTATCCATTCTTACCGAGATCTTATGAAGAACACGTTGGAAAGCCGCTTTCATCTGTGCCAGATCCTTATGGGTGCCACGAAAATTATGCGGAACATTTCCTGGATCCTTTTTTAGATTCTCTTGAAAAATTGGGCATATCCGCGAAGGTTTACAGGTCGAATGAACTGTATGAAAAAGGATTATATGAAGACGCCATCAGGGTGGCGATTAAAAACGATAAGAAGATAGCCGATATATTGAAAGAAGGAAGTGGAAGAGAATTAAAGAACAATTGGAGTCCGTATAATCCGCTCTGTGAAAATTGCGGGAGGATAAATTCGTCAGAAGTTTTGGGTTTCGATGATGATTTCAAGGTGAGATACAGGTGTAAATGCGGTTTTGAGGGAGAATCTGATATAAGAAAGGGGGAAGGAAAGCTTGGCTGGAGGGTAGATTGGCCTGCAAGATGGAAGATACTTGGGGTGACAGTTGAGCCATTTGGAAAGGATCATGCAACCGTTGGAGGATCTTACGATACTGGAAAGGTAATATCAAAGGAGATATATGGATACGAACCTCCATATCCAGTGATATACGAGTGGATATCTTTGAAGGGACGGGATATGTCAAGCTCAAAAGGGGTGGTGATGCCGATAGGTGAGATGTTGGAGTCCGTTCCCCCCGAGGTACTAAGATACCTTATTGCACGCTCAAGACCGAAGAAGCACCTAAATTTTGACCCGGGATTGCCCCTCCTGAATCTCATAGGCGATCTTGAGTCGATAAACGGAGAGGATGAATCTGGAAGTAGGGAACTTGAGTTCTCTCTCTTTAGAGAAAAAAGATCAAATGTTCCGTTCAGACATATGATAAACACCATTCAAATCGCGAAGGGAGATCTAAAAGAATTAAGAACAGTCCTTAAGAGAAGTGGATATGATATGGGTGAGAACGAGGAGAGATGGGCTGGATACGCAAGAAATTGGCTGGAAAGATACGCTCCAGAATCTATGAAGTTTGAATTGAAGGAAGAAGTGCCAAAAAATGCCCTATCCCTCGAAGAAAGAGAGAAGATGGGTCTAAAGATCCTTGGAGAAAGACTGAAGGACGATCTTTCAGGAGAAGATATCCACAATATGATATATAAGGTGGCAGAAGAGGCAGGATTGGAGATAAAGAGACTCTTTGAAGCTATTTATATCTCCCTGTTGGATAAAAAATCTGGGCCGAGGATCGGTTTGTTCATAAAATCTGTTGGAATAGGTTTTGTCAAGAAGAGATTCAGAGAGGTTTCGAGGGATGAAGGTTAAGGATGCGAGAAGAACGGCCACTACCATGATTGTGAGATCGAGCAGTGGCAGCAGGATATCTCTCTCGATGGATCCGTTCTATGAGCTGATGAGAAGGCTATTCAAGAGAGAAGAGACAGCTTTGAGGGCAAAGGATTTTTTGATGAAGGTTAAAGAGGCACAGATAGCAGGAGATCCGATAAAGGTGGAGGAATGGAGAGAGATGCTCGATGAACTCAAAGTGAGCCGTTCGTCTTTTTATTCGATGAGAAATAAGCTCTTAGGTGCAGGGCTCATAGACATCGGCAAGGGAGAATACAGGCTTTCTGGAAAATTTTCCAAGGATATGACAGATATGGCAAGATGGTGGTGGAGTGTTGTTTTAAAGAAGGAGATTGAGAGTCTTTGAATCTTACTCTGCTGTATAACCTCCATCTATTACTAATTACTTTTCCAGAGGAATCTTAATCCCCTTTCTTTTGGCATCGAGGTTTGAGAGTATCCGTATCACAACATAGCATAGCATCACTCCTACGACCATCGCGACGGCCCACAAAAGTTTTGAATTAAAATTTATGGAGATGAGTATATAGGCAAGAATGGCTACTGCGGCACCGAGAAGTGCGTATGGTATCTGTGTCTTCACGTGAGCGATGTGGTCCGAGCCAGAAAACATAGAAGCCATGACCGTTGTATCTGATAGGGGTGAGCAGTGATCTCCACAAACCCCACCGCTTAGAACAGGTGCTATCGCTATGGGCAGAGGAATGCCAAGAGCCAGACCTAAAGGAATTGCCATGGGCATAACCATCCCCATCGTTCCCCATGCGGTTCCAGTTGAAAAACTTATAAAGAAGCTCACAAGAAATATAACTGCTGGCAAAGACCAGGGTGGCGTATAAGGCAAAATGAGGGTTGCCACATAATCTCCTGTTCCAACGCCGCCCCATGCTATGGGAGCACATATGTCGCTTATAGACCACGCCAATAGCAGAATGAGGTTTGCGAAGATCATCATCTCAGCACCGTTGACAAATGCTTTCATCAGATCGGAAAGCCTTCCTATACCCTGTACCCTGTACATGATGATCGCAACTATCACCGCACCAATCGCTCCATACAGCAAAGAATCTACAACTTCCGCATAGCCTAAAGCATCTCTAAAGGAGATAGATTCCAAACCACTTGTCTGCCACCCCGTCAGATAAAACGCTATAAGGGTGACAACGACAAAGATAATCACAGGTAAGATCATGTTTATTGCCCTTTCTTTGACCTCTTTCTTCGTCTCAAGTCGCTCTGTCTTCATCAAAGGAACTGCATCGTCATCCATCAACTTTCCGGTTGTTATCGTTCTATACTCTGCGTTGAGCATGGGGCCAAATTCTCTTTTCGTCATTGAGAGAATCCAGACGATCGCTATTGCAAAGAAACTGTAAAAACTGTAGAGAATAACATCTGGGAAGAATACCTGCCATGCACTTACTCCTTCAGGAAGAAACTCACCGATTATACCAAGCTGGTAGCCGGTCCAGACTGAGATAACTCCTATCGTTGCTATTGGTCCGCTCGTTGAATCTATTATGTATGAAAATTTTTCCTTGCTTATCCCAAGTTTTTCAGTAACCGGTCTCATTCCGTTCCCAGTGATGACTGAACTTGAATAACCATCAAAAAGTATAAGCATGCCTAAAAGCGAAGATGCCATCTCACCTCCTCTCCTGCTTTTTATCTTCGGAGTTAAAAGGTTGGCAAATCCCTG
>RXIL01000135.1 GCA_004212085.1 Candidatus Methanolliviera hydrocarbonicum | reverse complement strand
TATCCTATCTAATGGCGATTTGTCTTTATTGCCGCGATTGACGTTTGTCCACTTCCAATAAACGGGTCTAAAACGACTTCTCCTTCATAAGTGTAGAGTTGAATCAATCTGTGGGGCAACTCCACTGGGAAAGGTGCAGGGTGTCCAATTTTGCGTGCAGACAATCCACCTCTGCTTTTAATAATATCGCTTACTACAAGGATTTTGTTCCCTTTACATCTCTTTCAGCGCCTTCTTCACTGCCTCCAAACTTGCCTCTACTTCAGTGGGTCTATCGCATACATCCACAACCTCCTCCGGATCCTTCATAAGATTTCCCGTAGTGATGCAGACGATCCTCTCATCTCTATCTATCTCACCTTTCTCAACCAACTTCTTCAATCCAGCCAAAGACGTGGCGGATGCAGGCTCAACGCCGATACCCTCTAGCCGCGCCAGATCCTTTTGAGATCTAATTATCTCATCATCCGTCACGGTCTCTGCTATTCCGCCAGATTCATAGATCGCCGCAAGCGCCTTTACGGCATTTACGGGAGCCCCGATCCTGATCGCCGTGGCGATCGTTTCAGGGTTTTTTTCTGGTACTATATCTCTTTCTCTCTCTCTAAACGCCCTCACGATGGGGGCAGATCCATCTGCCTGGATACCTGTCATCTTCGGTATCTCATCGATCCAATCGAGTTCTTTTAGCTCTCTAAATCCTTTATATATTGCTGAGATATTTCCAGCGTTTCCCACGGGCAAGATAATTCTATCGGGCGCATCCCATCCGAGCTCGTCGGCCACCTCATAACCGATCGTCTTCTGCCCTTCCAATCGATATGGATTTATCGAATTCAAGAGATAAAATTTTTCCTCATCGCACAATCTTCGAATAATCTCAAGGGCATCGTCAAAATTTCCCTTGATCTCGATAACTTTTGCACCGTGCATCAGTGCCTGCGCCACCTTTCCGAGCGCCACCTTTCCGCCCGGAAGCAGGACAACGACGGGAATTCCCGCTTTGGCTCCATAGATAGCTAAAGAAGCCGACGTGTTTCCCGTGGAAGCGCAGGCAACCGTCCTCATCCCAAGTTCCAATGACTTCGTAACGCCAACTGTCATGCCCCTATCCTTGAAAGAACCCGTAGGATTTAGCCCTTCATGTTTCACATACAGATCTTTTACCCCTATCTTCTCCCCGAGTCTTTTGCACCTGTAAAGAGGCGTTCCCCCCTCTTTAATCGTGATTGGCTCCCTCTCTATTGGTATGAGCTTCTTATATTTCCAGACGCTCAAGGGGACGCCTTCGTATTCTCTCTTATCTATCTCCACTGAGGAGATATCCAATCTAACTTCCAATAGTCCCCCACACTCACAGGTGTAGATCACCTCTCCTCCATCGTATTCTCTACCACATCTAATACATCTCAAATTATAATTCATTGAATGCCTCTTTGAGATTTTGAACACCTATCTCAAGTGCCTCTCCTATCTTATCTATCCTTCCTTTACCCCGAGCCAGATGGCTTCCACCTCCTCCATCACCATCCATTGCCTTACATACCTCTTTTACGATGTGGAAGGCATTTAATTCTATCTCTTCTATATTATCGCTCATCGATACGACGACTTCCCCCGCCTCATCTCCCAATATGGCTATAACGTTATCTTCTTTCGATTTTGTGAGAGAAGCGGAGATCTTCATCAATTCTTTCATACCAACATCTTTAATTAACCTCTTCACGACGGAAAAACCTCCTATATTGATGGCATCTTTCAGAAGATCTTTTGCCACCAATCTGGATATCTCCTCTCTCAACCTTTCATTATCTCTTCTCAGTTCTTTCCATTCATCGAAGAATCTTTGAACGGTCTTCGGTAGTATTTCGATCGGAACCTTAAGCGTGGATGCGGAATCTTTTAAGATCTTTTCTAACCTCTGTATATCTTTCACGGCGGCCTTTCCAGCAGAAAATTCGAGCCTTTCGACACCATCCTGTATCCTCTCAACCTTAAGTATCTTTATCGGTCCGACATCCCCCGTCCTTTCGCAGTGTGTCCCTGCACATGCCTGGACGTTTTCACCTATCTTTACGACCCTTATCTCATCTCCCGGTGGAACGCCACCCTGATATAAGGAGAAACCGTATATTCTCTCTGCCTCCCTTCTATCCATCCATCTTGCATCGATCTTTATATTTGAGAGCACGATCTCATTTGCGATGAACTCTATCTTCCTTATCTCCTCTTCCCCTATCTTTTTGTAGTGAGAGATATCGAGCCTCGCTCTATCTTCTCCCTTTTGGGCCCCTGCCTGCCATATATGATCTCCGAGAACCTCTTTTGCCGCCTCTAAAACGATATGGGTTGCCGTGTGATGTCTCGTATGTGCCGCTCTTCTTTCTTCATCCACGACCCCTTTTATGATCTCTCCCTTTCTCGGTTTTTTATTAACGGCTTCGGCGTGCCCTGCCAAAGATCCTCGATCTATCTTATGCAGTATCACCCCATCCACCGATTGAACGTCGATCACGTCTAAAGCACCAGCATCAAATACCAGTTTTCCTTTATCGGCGGGCTGTCCTCCTCCCTCCGGATAAAAAAGTGTTTTATCCAAGATGACGTAATCGCCGATGAGATTCAAGACCGATGCNCCAAAATCAAAATTATTTTGAAGATAGTAGAGCTTCTCAGTCTTTGGAAGGTCTTCTCCAATTTTTACCTTCTCTTTCTCTGTATCCAAAGATCGAAGATCTTTGGAGTGTTTGCGAATCTTTGGTTCGCAAACTTGAAAATCAGATTTCAAATGCCTACCAGCAATGAGCGAATAAAAGTTATCCGGGACGTCCACGACTATATTATCCTCTTTTAACGTTTCTTTAACTATATCTGGTGGAATGCCGTGCGTATCGTAGAGGTCTATGAGTGTATCGAGGGGAACCTTCTCTTCACCCTTATAATCTCTTGTCCGCTTCTTTGCGATCCTCTTACCTCTTTTTATCGTCTCATCATATTTTCTACGCTCTATACCGAGTATCTCCTCTATGACGTCCATCTTATTCAGGTATTCTGGCATCTTCCCAATCTGCTCGTAAACGATCTCCGATAGAGGAATTTTCAGCTCCAACTCGTCCATCAGCCTGCATGCTCTTCTAATGACAAGTCTTGCGAGATAACCAGATTTTACGTTTGATGGGACGATTCCATCTCCCAGCATATATCCTATACATCTAGAATAGTCTGCTATGGCATATATCTTCTCTATAGGTTCTATAATTCCTTTTAACCGATCTAAATCTATTCCAAGTTCTTTTGAGACCTCTCTCCTCAGATATTCTAAACTCCTTTTGCCATCTAGGTCCATCATTCCGGATAATTTTGCGTTCTTTGCGAGTATCTCGGAATATGCCGGATCTTCGATCGAATGTTCTATATCCGTCTCTCCGATTATCTTTTCTATCACATCCGGAAATATTGCATCATATATCGTAGGAGAGCCTTGGGATGCCCAGACGAATCTCTCCAATCCGTATCCGGTATCAACGATATAATTATCCATCTTTCTATACTTCTCATCCTTTATGATCACCTCTCCACCATCATCTCTCCTTAAATCCATGAATACCAAGGTCGCTAACTCCAGTCCCCCAAGAAGAACTTCCAGGCAAGGACCAGCGTTTCCACCGCCTGCCCATGGCTCCTCCTTGTACGTAACATCATTCAAATTTGCACCGAGTTTCTCAAGAAATTTATCACAATAGGCCACCGTTTCGTCCTTCCAATAGATCTTCTCGTTCGGATAGTTAAACGCGTGATGTGCCATCATCTCAAAGGTGGTGAGGTGTCTGCCGGTCTTTCCAACGGAATCTAAATCTTCAAGCCTTATACACGGTTGAGATATTACAAGCGGATTTGAAGGCGGTCTGACCTGTCCAGAGGTCACGAATGGTTGAAAATCGGCTATCGAGGCGATCGTGAGATATATATCGTCTCTCCATCTTGCGACCACGGGATATCTCTCTATCCTTTTGTGCCCATTCCGCTCAAAAAATGTTAAAAATTCTTCTCTCATCCCGTCGAGCGTATATCTCTCTCTAAAGGAGGAATTTCCAATGAATGAATAGGGATCGCATGGGGCATCCCCGCATCTATTCCTCTCGATGTCTCTCGTCCAAAAATACTTGCCGCATCTTTGGCATCTTCTCCTCATAAAACCGTTCTCTTCAAAGTATCTTAGGTTATATTCTTCTCCGGAAAGCATCTTTTCACCGATTGTAAGATCAAATTATTCTTACGTTACCTTTATTATTCTTACGTTACCTTTATTATTCTTACGTTACCCTTATTATACCACTACATAATATTTATGTGTCAGTACATCTTCTGATGATTATCCGGGAGAATCTCAAAGAGGCTCGAAAATTTTAGCCCGGTAGTGTAGCGGTCAATCATGTCGGGCTTTGGACCCGGCAACGGCGGTTCGAATCCGCCCTGGGCTATAAACTGGGGGTGAAGATGGAGCAGCCTGTGAAATTAAATACAACGTATCGGGTTTTGCAGGGCAATTGCCTCGAACTATTAAGAGGTAGTTCCATAAATGGCATCGATTTCTCGTTTGTAGATCCTCCTTTCAACCAGGGGAAGGATTACAGATATTTTGATGATGGGCAAAACCAAGAAAAATATTGGAATTGGCTCAAAGAAATTCTCGATGAACTTTATAAAGCAACGGTCGAGGGCGGTGCCATCTATTTCATGCAGCGGGAGAAAAATACGGAAGATCTCCTCAGAATATTGAGTGAAACGGGTTGGACATTTCAAAATCTGATAATTTGGAAGAAGAAAACATCGGCAGTTCCGTCCAATTTTAGATTTTCAAAACAGTATCAAATCATCTCCTTTGCTACAAAGGGCAGGAAACCGAGAGTATTTAATAAATTACGGACAGATCCACCACTTCCCCCGGAATACAAATATGAGAGATCGAACGGCGTTTATCTAACGGACGTGTGGGACGATATAAGAGAATTGACATCCGGATACTTCGCGGGAGACGAGGCGATAAGAGATGAGAAAGGAGATAGGATCCATAAGCAGCAGTCTCCCATAGCGTTACTCTTGAGGATAATTCTCTCCTCGACTTCACCCGGAGATACGATTTTGGATCCGTTCGCCGGGACGGGGACCACGTTGGTCGTCGCCGAGCAATTGAAAAGAAATTCCGTTGGCATCGAGATAGACCCGAAATACGTCAAATTGATCGAGAAACGTTTAGAATGTATTGGAAAAACGGATGACGTCTCTAAATTTTATGATTACTATAGAGAACTTTGCAAAACCCTTTGAATAGTTATAAATACTCATAGAAGCATATCTCTCTATGCGTGAAACACTCTTTGATTTTGCTTCAAATGAGTTAT
>RXIL01000127.1 GCA_004212085.1 Candidatus Methanolliviera hydrocarbonicum | reverse complement strand
AAAAAAACAATCCTTACGAGAATGTATTATATATCACGAATGAATTCTGGAATACCCAAAATTTACTTTCTACTGATGCGAGAATGCAATTTAAAAAAGCTGTTCAGATTTTCGATCTCAGCAATCGTCAAGGTCTTTAAATCCATTTTATCAACTCTTGGATAGTCCAGCAGGTGATCATAATGCTTGGTGAGGTAGTAGTAATAACCACGCACGTATATCAAAAAATAGCTGAACAGATTATCGAGGCGTCTTGCCGACGTGTAAACCCTTTGATTTTTGTCATATTTGCTTCGAATCTCCCTCTCTTTAAACGTCTTTACGGATATATCGAAGTCTTCCAAGATCGAGATGTCCCTGTGTCCGTTTATCCTTTGATAAGCCTCCTCTCTGATCGCTATATTCGATCCTATCAACCAATAGAAATTGAATGAGTGGAATAAGAGGTATATCTTTCTCCAATATTGTAAAAGATCTGATCTGAAGTTTTCATCATAAAATAGAACGGGACCGGTACTCACATCATAACGCCTCAAATTTTCGGATATTATACTCAGCCAATTTTCATCGTAGATCGTGTCCGCGTCGGTAAATACAAACACATTGCCCCTCGATGCCTCCACGCCGTCCCTTCTCGCACCACCGATCCCCTCGCTCCTCTGAGAGATCACTTTATCGGCATAGATCTCCACGATCTCTCTCGTCCTATCCGAAGAGTCCCCATCCACGATGATTACCTCGTATCTCCCATCAAAATTTTGATCTTTTAAGGATTTGAGGCACTCTCCAACGACTTCTTCCTCATTCAGCGTCGGAATGATCACCGATAACACTATTAATTACACCTCGGCACATATAAACGGGATATGATACCAGATGACTGAGAGAAGAACGATGGGTGAAGCGCGGGCTAAAATAGCCCCTATAAGTGGAATAAATGGATAGAACCTTACCCAGTCCCTGATCCTTAGCATCCTGAGGTAGTCATTCGGGTTCACGGCGATCACTCACATATTCAGAGCCATTTTGGTATAAAAAACTTTATCTTCTACAATATTTAGACGAGAGATGAAGATGACAGAGAAGTATGATCTCATCATACCCCCGGGCGTTCCTCAATCCACAATCGTCGATGTGGTCAAAAAATTTGATGTCGATGTGGCGGAGAGGAAGGTACAGGTCAATTACGCAATTGGAACCGAGGATAAAGTTATGAGAAATATTTTGGTCTTTAGAGGAGATCACGAGACGTTGAAGGAGGTTGAATCGTTCATCGAGCGAGAATTGACGGATAAGATCGAGAAGTCATTTCATTTTGAGCGGTCACTTTAAGATATCTAGAAGAACGACCCTCTCCATGACAAGTTTCGGTATCTTCTCCTCGCCGACCGCCTCGATCTCCTCCTTAGTTATGCCAAAAAATTCCATTAGCTTCCTATTTTTAGATTTATCATATTTTAGGAGGTCTTTCTCTTCAATCACATATCTATCTTTTATCTCTTTCTCCAGATTCTCTGTATCATCCCCATACAGGATGAATAAAGCGTCATTCTTTCCTTTTTTAACCCCTATCCCCATCGCCTTATCTATATTCCTCTTTCCAGAGAGATAAAGCATTATCTCGATAGATAGATCCCTTGATATATTCTTTCCACTTTTAAAAGAGTTTAAAGCTTTTTTAACCGCAAATTCGACGTGTTCTCTTCCCACGATAAAATCTGCATTTACCACCTGAACCACAGAATCTTCCGAGAGATCTCTGATCTCTTCTATGAACTTCGTCGGATCTTTTATCTCGATGGCACCACCCAATATCTTAAGATTCATTTGAAAACCTTCAGTTTTCAAGTTTGCGAGCCTCCGGCTCGCAATCATTGATCTTCTATCTCTCCATTCAACTGTCTCAAGATCGAGGAAGCGATCTTTACATCTATTCCCTTTATATTTGATAATTCTTTGATCTTTGCGGTCCTTAAATCCTCTAAAGATCTGTATCCCGCGTTGTATAGGGCTCTCGCCCTTACTCTTCCCACAGAGCTTAAACTCACGAGACCCAGAAGCTCTTCTTTTATTCCATCTCTGATCCTCATCGAGAGATCTTTTATTTTGGCAGAATACGATATCTTGAGGTATCCTGCGATCGAAGACATCGAGCGGAGCAGCCATTCGGATGTCTCCACCCGAGTGTATAGATCTCCAGGGCCAATGTTATACTTCCCACATATCTCCTTCTCCGCCCTCTCTTCTATCCAGTCTCTCAAGAGAAGTGCGGTCTTCAATGAAGATAGTATCCAATCATCGACCGCCAAACCGTCCAAATGGTGAAACAGTTTCTCGTTTGAATTAAGAAGATTGGATAATATCAGATCTTCTCCCTTTCTCAGATAGATCCTCTTCATATCGGGTGTAAGACAGACGATATGGAGAAACGTCAGATCGCCTTCAAAATTTCTGGTCTTCTCAAGCCCTTCGATCATCATCGAGGCCGATAATGGATCTATGTACAATCTGGAGACAAGTTTTCCAAGTTCTGTTGGGGAGAGGGCGTATTCTTTATTCAAATATTCTTCGGCTCTTTTGAATTCGACCGAATTGCTCAAAAATCTTTGATTTGTGGCTACTTCGATCGTATAGATAAACTCCTTCTCCTCCAAAAATTGCAGGACACCTCTCAACAGATCCTCGATCCTCCAAAGATCTTGTTGATGGGCAAAAAATGTGGTGGAGAAGAATTCGAGGAGTTCTTCAAAGTTTTTGGCAAAGCCGACGATTGTGGATAGCACGTGGGACCTTAAAGCGTTTTCTGTGCCGAGTTTGCTCCACATATTCTCTGGTTCCGCCCTTATGTAATTTTCAAAGAGATATTCCTGCTCTTGCTCGCTCTTCGAGATTGCTATCGCCTCACCATAAGGATCCAACCCCGGTCTTCCCGCCCTCCCGGACATCTGCTTGTAATCCAGCACCGGTATCGGTTGAAGCCCATAATTTGATGTGTATCGCCTATAACTAGTTATAATGACCCTCCTAGCCGGAAGATTTACCCCCGCCGCGAGTGTCGGGGTACAGGTCAAGACCCTCAATGTCCCATCCTTGAAATTCTCCTCTATCACCCTTCTATGCTCGTTGGACAGCCCTGCATGGTGGAAAGCGACACCAGATCTTACCGTTTGGGCAAGCAAGGAACTGAACTCCGTATCATCTATCTCTGATATTATCTTTGCGGCCTCTTCCCTTTTTCCATCGTTCTTTAGGTGATTTCCCAGAAATTTGGATATCTTCTTCGCATACAGCTGTGAATTTCTTCGTGTATTTGCAAAGACGAGGCATTGCCCTCCTTCCTCGATCGCGTCGCCGACTAATGAAAGGGTGGGGTCCTTCGTCCTTCCATTAATCACTCTCTTATCTTCAAAAGCCCCTTTATCAAAATAGATGGTATCATTGAGGTATACACCATCAAATAGATCTACAGGCCTCCAATCACTCAAAACAAGTTTTGCACCGAGCCAATCAGCTATCTCGTGTGCATTACCGATGGTTGCGCTAAGTCCCAGTATCTGGATGTTCTGGTTCATCCTTCTAAACCGTGAAATTGTTATCTCTAAGGTAGGGCCCCTATCTGCCGAATTGATCAGGTGTATCTCATCTATCACCACCACACTCAATTCCTCTATCCACCCCACACCATTTCTAATCAAAGAATCGACTTTCTCTGATGTGGCTACAAGGATGTCGTAGTCTCCAAGCCGTTCATCATTGGATTCGTAATCTCCGGTCGATATTCCCACCCTGATTCCAAATTTCTCGAATTCTTTGAATCTCCGATACTTCTCGCTCGCCAACGCNCTCAAAGGAACGATATATAACGCCTTTCCTCCTTTTTCCAACGATTTTAACATCGTTAACTCGGCTATCAACGTCTTTCCGCTCGCAGTTGGAATGGCGACGATCAAGTTCTCTCCTTTCAATACTCCTGATTCTATCACATCTTTTTGGGGTGGATAAAGCTCTCTTACACCGGATTCTATATAAAAATCAATTATCTCCTTCGATATACTCCTTTCTAACTCTTTTAGTTCCATCTTATCTGTTGACACATTATCAAGTCTAAATTCGTCTTTTCAGTTTTAAATGTTCTTTTAACATACATCTATCCATAATCACCATCATCCCTGCCCCTTTGGCACGGGCCACTTCCTCCTCGTTTATCACCCCTTCCTGCATCCATATCGCCTTTGCTCCTATTTTAATCGCCTCTTTCACGACGGCCGGTACATTTTCGGGACGGCGGAAGATGTTGACTACGTCTACCGGCTCAGTAATAGAACTAAGGTTTGGATAGCAAGGTTCTCCTAAAATCTCCTTCTCCAAAGGATTCACCGGAATTATCTTATATCTTTCTCCCCTAAGATAACTGGCTACCTCAAAACTGGGCCGGTCAGGATTGGAGGATAGCCCAACCACTGCTACGACNNGACTTGTCTTTAAAATTATCTCTGCTAAATCCATAAGTTATCTATTGAGTTGTTTCATCATCTTATCTAAGTTAGCAATAAGCGGGCAGCTCATCATCATAGTATTTCTCTATGAAGGCAACATAATTTTCTAGTGAGGCAACCGCCCTCTTGTTATCACCTTCCTTTATGGCTCCTACGGCATCCCTCAAAATTCCAATCTCAATCTCTATCTGTGATGATATGTTACAGACATTGCCGATGCATGAACCGGCATCAGCTCGCCATATATGTGACTCTTTCGTATCTATTGTCTTTTCTATAGCGGCAATACACTCCATTTTCTTTGAAGGCGAAGTTAATTTCTCTTTAATAGCCCTAATATCTTTCCTAACGCCCTCTTTATCTATCATAAACATTTTTTTCTCTATGAGCCTCTCCTCAATAGATTCCATCCAGCTAATCCAATCTCAACGTGCCCTCGTCATCATCGTTCCACACTTTGGGCATTTAAGCTGATTGCACGGCGATCCCCTCCCGTGTGGCATGGTATGTCCGCAGTTTGGACAGACACATTCCCCAGAGGGGCCCAATCCGTAGCCACCCATACGACCTTTTCCATTCGGCATTTTGCTCACCTCCAATTCCAATCAATTTGTTTTAATTTTCTCTATTTTAATCTATCGGTGATTCAACATGAAATTTTCCCCCTGTCCGTCTTTCTCAACCGATTTTTACTGATTTGAACCTCCCCACTATCTGCTTTACTTTTTATGGGATTAATCGTAAACCACATCGCGGTGAAATTCTCCAAGCTGTGATTTCTTCTCTTGCACTCAAGTTCTCTTGCAATCTGAGAGTTGCTCTTGCCAATCATAGCTGGCAAACATGATCTTTGCTCTTTTTTAGAAGAGACAAAAGATCGAAAATATTTTTATAGGGGATCTTTATGGGACAAAGAGAGGAAGAATAAATGGCTAATATCAGTGAATTCAATAGGATCTTTCATCCAAGGGGCGTGGCAGTGGTTGGCGTCTCAAGCAATCCGGCCAAATTTGGCAA
>RXIL01000172.1 GCA_004212085.1 Candidatus Methanolliviera hydrocarbonicum | reverse complement strand
GAGGTGATGAATAACTTCTTCGGAAATTTGAGCGATGCCATGAGATTTACAAATGAGGTGGGAAAGGCAGGGGTTGCATCGAGCCATATATTGATGAGTTGGGGAATCGCATTCACGACGATGGGGTGGGTCAAGAGTAAATTTGCATCAAGTATTTACTCAGCTCTTTTTTCCGTAGCTCCATGGATGACGCAAACGGTTGTTGATGGTGATGAAGATGCGGTGGAGTATGAGGGGAAGGTGGTTAATAAAATCATGAAGAGGTTGGATGTTAAATCGGAAGTCACATATGAGATGCTAGAAAAATCTTCCGACCTCTCGGATGAAACTAAGAGGGCAACCGGCATAACCCCATCAAATCCGGTACCAGTGATGGACATGCTTACATCAGATGATGTACTCGATTCATTGGGGACGGATGTGAGAGAGATGGAGGAGACGGGAATGGATCTCAGAAAAATTAAAGAAAGACTTGGAGTAGGGGTCTTCAAGCCAGTTACTCCATATACAATAGAGTATGAATTCAAATATCCAAGAAAAATAGCCAATTGGTTCTCAAGGGGAAATTACTGGGCTCTTGCGTGGTGGGGTCCCTTAAATAAGGTGGATAAGTATTGGGAAGAGACCAGGAATTTGTGGGTGGAATGCGGTCTCGATCCCGACGAGCTTTCCATGGTGGTATACCCCGTATATCCATACTCCGGACAACCTTGCTACGTAGAACTTGATGCGTGGATGGAATACGTCGCAGATCCTTCGTTGATCGATAAACTAAAGGTTTTCATGGAAAAAGAGACAGATAAGATAACGGATGTGGGTATCTATGCATTGTTTAGGCCATATAGAGATGTCATTAAGCAAACGATGCCGAAGCTCAAGGGTAATTATATCTCGTTGTGGAGGAAAATAAAAGATCTTATAGACCCAAACAATATAATGAACCCAGGAGCTTTATTTGAAGAATAGGAGGAATAAAAATGTACAAAGCCGGATCAGAAGAATGGATTGAAAAAATTAAGGAGTTTGCGGGGACAAACCTGATGGAAGATGAAGGCGTAAAGAAACTTGACAAGATGTTAGAAGATGTCGAAATCCATGAGGAATTCGTAAGGCTTGAGGGGAATGATTATGAGCTCCCAAAATATGGAACGGATGAATGGGCAAGGGCATATGATATGATCATGGATGAGAGGCTCAAACTACCGGAACCGTATCTCATGGTGTTTCCGGAGTGGTGTTATCTCTTTGAAAAAGGGATTAACGAGGGACCGATGAGTGAGGAGTATAAGGAAGTTGCAAAGGACTGGGAGGGGGATGTTGTTCTACATATCTTTCCGGAAGAGAGCATAGGATTAGAGAAAGACTTCTATATACACATGGGTTTACATCATGGGGAAGTTCGTCCAAAATCGCTGAGAATGGTCAATGAAGAGGATGCCAATAGATCGGCTTATATGATTCATGGCACATACGATCAATGGATGAAGATATCCAGCGGAGAATTGAAGATTATAAAGGCATTGATGAAAGGAGAGATGACTTTAACGGGGGATTTGAAGAGAATGATGAAGCAGGCAAAGGCAACTAGGGTGCTGATAGATATACAAAAATCACTACCGTCGATATCACCCGATGAGCTAGGTGATGAAGCGTTTGATGTATTCAAGAAATTCATTAAAGTGTTTAGAGCTATCGCCCAGATTTAGGGGTAGGTATCATCTATTTTTTTAGACAAATCGGAGACATCTATGAGCCAGGGGATCAATCCGGCCCCTGGCAGATCTTCTTCTACTATTTCTATTTCTCCGGACTTCGTCATCTCAAAAAAATCTTGTAGATCTCCTGCAGTTCTTATGAAATTAAAGAAGAATAATAGACCCTTTGTCGAGATCATCCAGTTTAAATCAGCTTTTGGATCCTCCTCCATTTTAAAGCTCTCCATCACACCCTTTCCAGACTTCCTATCACATTTTAGGTTGAAGACAAAACCCAGTTCACGTGCGTGAAAATTCACAGATATGGCGAATTCTATGCGATCAAATGCTTTTTTCAGTTCGTCACTTCTATCCGCGATTGGCATGACCATTCTGTTAAATAAGGGGAGCACCACCGATAGTATATCTTTAATTTCCTCCCCGTGCGCGTTAACCTTTTCTACGCCCATCTTTTCAAGGAATCTTCCTGCGGCCACCAACATTCCAGGGAAGATGACGACCTCAGGCTTTGAGAGTTCATTTACAAACTTTTCTGTACCGTATTCCTCCATTTTCTTTAATAGCATGGGAAATGCTTCTTTTATTAAGGGAATAAAACGCTTTAGATCGAGAGAAGCACCCATAGGGATCATTTTAAGAAAAAGATCCGGAAAATCGTTAAGAAGTTTGATAGAATCCCTTGCATCTGTCTCCTTCACGCCATTTAATACCGCTTGAGCATCTTCCATCCTCATTTCGCCTGCATTGATTCCCTCGATCATCCTTTTTGCCATCTCTTCTAATTCCACGATCGTCATGAACAAAGTTTAAGTATTTTGTAATATAAAAAAGCATCGATGAAAAACAGACACGTCTGGGAAGTTGGGAAATCGGAGGTGATCGTGAGTGACGGCAGGGTCATCTCGGTGGCAGATCCGCCGATAAAGTTTTGCCCGATTCACTATGCCATCTGGAAGAACGAGATGAGTAAAGAAAGCATAAAGAAGTCAATGGAAATTAGAATAAAGACCTTCGGTCTCTGTACCTCCGAGAGAATCATTGAAAGCGACGTCTTTGCACTTGGATTCGGTGCATCGGAATCGTTGGCGACGGTGTTGGATAGAGAAATGATAGATTGTAGCGTAGTCGTATGCGATGGGGCAGGAACCGTAATAACGGATAAACCTGAAGTTGTACAGGGGATCGGAATGGTGATGAGTGCCCTGATAGAGACCTCTCCGATTTTGGAGACCATAGAAAAACTTGAAGAAAAAGGTGCGGCTGTTCTGACAAAAGATGCGAAGATAGACCAGATAGAAGGAACCAAAAAAGCTTTTGAGATGGGTTATAAAAAGGTCGGGGTCACGATCGCAGGGGAATGCTCGCGATCCATAGTGGATATAGAGGAACTTGAGAGGAGATATGCTAAAAAAACGCTTAAAATTGTCGTTCATACGACGGGCGTTGGAGAGGAACTTTTGCCGTTCATCAAAAAGGCTGACATCGTTACCAGTTGCGCGTCTAAGGTGGTCAGGGAACGCATTGGGGATAAGGCGAGAGCATACGGAAGAACGATCCCCGTCTATGCCCTGACGAAATTTGGAGAGGAAGTAATGGATGCACAGAGAGAAGTTATGTCTGAAAGGGGACGTATATTAGAGGTGTCTCCCGCGTCCCCCCACCCGCTACTATGAAGGTAAAGATAAATAGAAGAGAGATGGAGATAAACGAAGCACCATCGATCTTTGATGCCATAATCATGTCAGAGGAGCCCTATCGTGGAGATTGCGTAATCGCTGTTGTGAGAAAGGAAGAGATAGAGACGAGGGAGTTTTTGGTGGAGACCTCGGCGGGAAAATTCCCCATAACGATAGATGAATCTTTTCTTTACCTGTGGATGAAGTTTTATGGGGACATTCGAGTGAGATGTGGATGGAGATCAAAAAGTGCCATCACGTTTGGCCCGATGGATCTTTCCTCTTTAAAGATCAAAGCAAGAAGGGGTATGTGCAAATATAAGAGGGGAGATCTATTTTTGAGTTTTGGTGGTTTCGATGCGGCAAACGCATATCTCTGCATAAGCGGGATGGATCACGAGGGTATCTACGGTGCGCCAGAAAATTATGAGAGGATTGGGACATTTGTAGCGCATGGGTTTGCCGCGAGATTAAAGGAGGAAGATTCAATTTTATCCATATATCCGATCGGATCGATACGGGAGGAGACCACGCTTCTAACGCCCGAAGAGGCGAAAAAAGTTCCAGTGAAGGATGATGAGCGTATTATAACATACGTATCCACGAATCTCTTTCAAGGGGCTCCAAATTGTGTTGAGCACTTCTTGTCTGCAATTGGGGATATATTTGAGGTAAAGCGTACCACCTCCACATTCATCTCCAGTGAAAGATCGAGAACAGATCTGAAGGAAGAAAATACGGTTTATAGAACCAAAGGCGCTATCACCGTTAGGAATGACGGAAGTAGGGCTGGGGAGGTATACATATATAAAGAGGATGCCCTTCCCGCCAAATCTCACAGCGTCGTCGGAAAAGTAGTCGATGGTATAGAACTGGCAGAAAATGCAGATATTGGAGATAAAATTTTGATAAAAAGAGACGTAAAGAGTCTCATCGTGGTGGGAAAAACGAATAAAGAGGCTAGAGATTACCTTACATCACAAGGGATCAGACATATCATCGTTGAAGATGAAGATGATGGTGCAATAATTGTCGAACAAAGACCAAAATTAACGATGGAGGTAAAATCTTTAGGATCTGTTGTTACGTTGGCCATGGATCCCATGGACATTTGTTATATAGAGATATGGGACAAAGACGCCCCCATGAGCGCATCCTATTTTAGGAGGGCGGCAGATATGACTTCGGGCGTTGGTAAACTCGTGGTATCCGCGATCAATAGGGATAGAGTGATACTTTACAGTCCCATCATCAAGAGGCCGCCTCTTCCATTCGAAAAAATTCGATCGAAAATTGAGGGGGGCATCATTGGAGTCACCAATTCTGAGAGGAGGGAGAGCGGGGTGATGGGGGTGAGATTTATGGCAAGTGATACATATGGACCCACAGGAGAGCGCCTCACGGCGACTAACATTATTGGAAAAGTGAGAGAGGGGCTTGAATTCTTAAAAAAAAGAAATGCCGGAGATATCGTGTATTTGGCTGAAGATGTTTAAGAAACGCCTTAATTTTGGATGTCTCGCATCATTTTTACAGCTTTTTTTACCCATCCCCCCTTAATTGGATCTTCTGATGCGATGATCGCAAAGGTATTATTATCAACGATTCGCTTCCTCACGCGGAATCCCTCCGGTATAACTCTTAAAAGACAATCGGTGATATTCTTCCTAACGTTTTTTTGTTCATATGCGCCCATTTTTGAGGAGAGTAATACGATAAATACGGGTTCTTTTGGACGCACAAAAACATTTACATCCTCGATCACGTTGGTAAGATTCAGATCTTGAACGATATCAATGATCGTCTCCCTCGTGATCACCTTCCCCTCTTCGTCGTCCGAATCGATCGCAATATTCATCGTAGACACCTATCCACAAAATGATCTGGACTTTGGTCATATAAGGATCCATTGGTTCAGCAATGGAAATCCGCGTTATCTTATCATCCCACATATAGAGGATCTTGATTTACTGCTAGTGTCGGTACAATTTAATTACGGAACATAGTACTTGGATAGCTTCTTATCAGCCTTATCCCTCGTAAACTTCCAGTTGATCTTCTTTCTCTGGTCATTCCTTCTTTTGGTCCATGCAGCCACTTCCCTGGCCAGTGTCTTTAAGTCTTCGATCCGTCT